>JAEZHO010000241.1 GCA_023416545.1 Pseudomonadota bacterium | reverse complement strand
GATCGCCGATGCCTTCCTGGAAACCCGTCTTGCGGGTGGCTGGCGCTCGACCTACGGCATGATCGATGCCCGCTTCGACGCCTCCTATATCGTCGACCTTCTCTATCCGGCGGCGAACTGAGCCGCGACCATCAGCACCAGCGGGATCGTGACGAAGGAAAAGACCGTCTGCACTGTGGCGGTGGCGGCGTATAGTTCCGCGTCACCGCCCATCTTCTTTGCAAGGAGATAGCCATTCATGGCGGTCGGGACGCCGGCGCTCAGTCCGAGCAGCGCGACGGCCGGCCCGGTGATGCCGGCGATAAGCGCGGCGGCGATCATCAGCAGGGGAAAGAAGACGAGCTTGATCGCCGTCGAGAACAGGACCAGCGGCCGCGGCTTTAGCGCATCGGAAATACGAAGTCCGGCACCCACCGCAATCAGCCCGAGGCTCAGTGCGGCGCGCCCGACCAGATCGACGGAGGTCATCAGCGGTTCGTAGATCGGCACGCCCAGCCGGTTGACGATCACCCCCAGCAGGCTGCTGATGATCAGCGGATTGGTGACGATCCGCAGCACGAAGGCCCCATGGCTCGTCCGCGTGCCGGAAAACGAGAGAAGAACCGCGACATTGATCAGGTTTATCGGGACGATGACCACGGCCATCACCAGCGCCACGACGGTCAGCCCCAAGTCTCCATAGGTCTTGCCGGCGATTGCAAGCGCGATGAAGGCATTCCAGCGCGTCGCGGTCTGGAAGACCGAACTGTAGGCGGAGGGCGTGACGCCGATCCGCCTCAGCAGCGGCCAGAGCGAAAGCACCAGCGCCGAGACGAGGACCACGACCACGACGGCGGTGACGCCGATTGCGCCCGTCTCCAGGCTCGCGAAATCCGCCGTCGCCAGGGTGTGGAAGAGGAGGGCGGGAAACAGGACGTAATATCCGCACTGCTCCAGCCCGTCCCAGAAACTGCCGTTGATCAGCGGGCTGCGCTTGAGCGCGACGCCAAGCAGGACCAGCAGGAAGATCGGCAGGATACTCTCGAAGATGATCAGCATGCGGGCCCGGAGGGATGAATGCGAAGGGAGAGTGAGGCTTATCCGCGCCCGGCGGGCGACGCAATGCCTGCGGTTTCTGTGTATGGCGGCCAGTGGCGCATTGTGCCGGGCGACTGCGGGGCTTATCGCCGGAAAGCCCCTAGGAGTATCTCGTCTATGCTGGCAGTGCAGGAAGCCTTCACCCCATCCGTGCCCGAAAAGCGCGTCAAGAACCGTGCCCAGACCGAAGCGGCCATCTTTGCGGCTGCCCGTGATCTTCTGGCGGAGGAGGGTTTCCAGGGTTTCGGCATCAATGCCATCGCGCGGCGCGCCGGCTGCGACAAGCAGCTGATCTACCGGTATTACGGCGGCCTCGACGGTCTGCTGGACGCCATCGGCGCCGATCTCGGCGACTGGGTGAAGGAGCGCATTCCCGAAGATACGGGCGGCATGTTCCTGCTCACCTATGGCGACCTCATGGAGCGGCTGTCGCTTCTTTACATGGAAGCGCTGCGCGACGACCCGCTGGTCTGCAAGATCATCGCCTGGGAGGTCTCCAAGGATACGCCGCAGGTGCGCCGTCTTGCCGAGGCCCGCTCCAGGGCGCTGGCGAAATGGCTCGACCGTATGCGCGGCAGTCTCTCGGCCCCGAAGGGCGTCGATGCGCCGACCGCGAACGGCATCCTGTTCGCCGCGATCCAGCACCTGGTGATCTCGTCGAGGGCAACGGGCGAATTCGCGGGCCTTCCGCTCCGTAGCGAAAAGGACTGGGACAAGGTCGCCGCATCCATACGGCGCCTCGTGCGCGGAATCTACGGTTGAACAAGGCCCGGGAGAGCGAGCAGGCTCACATCCCCCGGGCCGAGAGGAGACGGAGCCGCCACCCCGTCTCCCGGTAACGGTTACTGCTTGGGAATGCCGGCCTTCTCGATGACGGCGCCCCACTTCTCGATATCGGCGGCGAGGCGGTCACCGATCTCCTGCGGCGTGCTCGAGCGGGCCTCGACGCCGAGTTCGGCAAAGCGCTTCTGGACCGCCGGGTCCGCCAGCACATCGACGAGCGTCGCGTTCAGCTTCTCGACCACTTCCGGCGGTGTGCCTGCCGGCGCGAAGATCGCGTTCCAGGAAGTGACGTCGAAGCCTTCGACGCCCTGTTCCTCGGCCGTCGCGAGATCGGGCAGCAGGCTGGAGCGCTTGGGGCCGGACGAGGCGAGGGCGACCGCCTGGCCCTGTTCGAGCGCCGCCTTCAGCGCCGTCTGGCTGTCGATGATGACGTCGAGTTCGTCACCGAGCAGCGCCACGAGAAGGTCCGGCGTCGCCTTGTAGGGGACGATGGTGAAGTCGATACCGGCCGTCGACTTGAAGAGCTCGGCTGCAAGGTTCTGGCTGCTGCCGACGTTGATCGTGCCGACATTGAGCATGCCCGGCTCGGCCTTGGCGGCGGCGAGCACGTCGGCAAGCGTGGAAAACTTGCCGCCCTTCTTCGACACGAAGACGAAGTCGAAATAGGCAAGGCTCGATACCGGGACGAAATCCTTCACCGGATCGAACTGCAGGTTCGCGAAGAGCGGGACGCTGATCGCCGTGCCGTTGGAAAGAAGCGCAAGCGTGTAGCCGTCGGCCGGTGCGTTCAATGCGGCCCTGGCCGCGACAGAACCTGCAGCGCCCGGCTGGTTCATGATGATGATCTGCTTGCCGAGCTTCTTGCCGAGCGAATCGGCCACCACGCGGGACGTGATGTCGGCGATGCCGCCGGGCCCGAATGGCAGGACGAGCGTGATGTCGCGGGCCGGATACTCCTCCTGTGTCCAGCCCACGGCCGGTGCCGTCGTCGCCAAAAGCACTGCCGGCAGCAATGCCTTGATCATCGTGCGACGGAACAATCCCGCCTGCTTGGTTTTCGTTTTCCTCATGTCTTCCTCCTCCAGGTGACGTTCTTCAGGTGGTAAAGCCGTAGAGCCGGGCCGGGTTTTCGACCAGCAATCGCCGTTGACCCTCCACG
>JAEZHO010000429.1 GCA_023416545.1 Pseudomonadota bacterium | reverse complement strand
CGATCGCGCTTGCGATCAACGAGGTCTACCTCTTCCGCCAGTCCTACCAGGCGGCCAAGCTTAGGGTGGAGATCGACGGACGCGAGCGGCTCGGAGCGCTCATCTGCGACGGACTGATGGTCGCCACACCGGCCGGCTCGACCGCCTACAACCTTTCCGCCCACGGGCCGATCCTGCCGCTCGAGGCACCGCTGCTCGCGATGACGCCGGTCAGCCCCTTCCGGCCCCGCCGCTGGCGCGGCGCGCTCCTTCCCGACCGAGTGCGGCTGGATCTCCATATCCTGGAACCGGACAAGCGCCCGGTGAATGCGGTTGCGGACAATATGGAGGTGAAGTCCGTGCTTCACGTGCAGGTGCAGCAGTCGGAGGAAATGACCGCGCGCATCCTGTCGGATCCCGACCACACGTGGTCGGACCGCATCCTCGCCGAACAGTTCAACAACTAGCGCCAAACGAAAAGGGCGCCCGCCGGGCGCCCTCACCTGTTCGCCAGACGACCGGCGTCAATCGACGTCGGCGACGGCCGCGTCGGGCTTGCCGCTGATCCGGTGCGCCAGTGCCGCTTCCATGAACTCGTTGAGATCGCCGTTCAGGACGTCGTCGGGTGCGCTGCTTTCCACGCCCGTGCGGAGATCCTTCACCAGCTGGTAGGGCTGGAGGACGTAGGAGCGGATCTGGTGGCCCCAGCCGATATCCGTCTTCGAAGCGGCTTCGGCATTGGCGGCCTCCTCACGCTTCTTCAGCTCGGCCTCGTAGAGGCGGGCGCGCAGCATGTCCCAGGCCTTTGCCCGGTTCTTGTGCTGCGACCGCTCCTGCTGGCAGGCGACGACGATCCCGGTCGGGATATGCGTGATGCGCACCGCCGAGTCGGTGGTGTTGACGTGCTGGCCGCCGGCACCGGAGGACCGGTAGGTGTCGATGCGGCAATCGCTCTCGTTCACCTCGATGTTGATCGAGTCGTCGATGACCGGATAGACCCAGATCGACGAGAAGGACGTGTGGCGACGGGCATTGCTGTCATAGGGCGAGATGCGGACCAGGCGGTGAACGCCCGATTCGGTCTTCATCCAGCCATAGGCGTTGTGCCCCTTGACGAGAATGGTCGCCGACTTGATGCCGGCCTCCTCGCCTTCATGGACTTCCAGCACCTCGACCTTGTAGCCCTGGCGCTCGGCCCAGCGGATATACATGCGAAGCAGCATGTTGGCCCAGTCCTGGCTTTCCGTGCCGCCGGCGCCGGAATGCACTTCGACATAGGTGTCGTTTCCATCCGCCTCGCCCGAAAGCATCGCCTCCACCTGGCGGCGGTTCGCCTCGGTCCGCAGCGCCTTCAGCGCATCCTCGGCATCCTTGACGATTGCGTCGTCGCCCTCTTCCTCACCCATCTCGATGAGTTCGATATTGTCGGAAAGCTGCTGTTCCAGCGCGCGCACGCCACTGATGGAATCGTCGAGCTGCTGGCGCTCGCGCATCAGTTTCTGTGCCTCGGAGGCGTCGTTCCAGAGGTTGGGATCCTCTGCCTTGTTGTTCAACCAGTCCAGTCGTTTTATCGCCTGGTCCCAGGCAAAGATGCCTCCTCAGCAGGCCGACAGCCTGCTTGATTTCGTCGACTACGCTCGTGATTTCAGCCCGCATGGCTCGCTTCTTACTCTCGTTCTCAATTGGAAGACGGGGTGGACATAGTTGTGCCGGCGGCGGATGTAAAGGCCGCGCCGGCATGCTCTGGAGACGAGGTCAGAACAGTCCGGCGGCGCCGGACGTGACTGCCTGGTGGGCCTGGGGCGAGGTTTCCAGGATCTCTTCCGGCGGCAGGTATTCGGTATCGCCGATGACCGCGAAGACGTCGGCCGGCCCCGTGCCGGGCTTGAATGCCTCGACGATCATGTCGGGCTCGCCCTCGAAGGCCATCATGCCGGTCGTGCGGTTGACCGGGATGAACTGCATGCCTTCCGGGACGTGGAACTTCTCCGGCGGCGTGCGCTTGACGGCCTCTTCCATGAACTCCGCAAAGACAGGGGCGGCGAGCGAGCCGCCGGTCGCGCCGCGTCCGAGCGGCGTCGGCGTATCGAAGCCGAGGTAGACGCCGGCGACGAGGTTCGGCGTATAGCCCACGAACCAGGCATCCTTCTCGTCGTTGGTGGTGCCGGTCTTGCCCGCAACCGGGCGATCGTCGATCTTGATCTTGCCGGCGGCCGTTCCGCGCTTGACCACGCCTTCCATCATCGACGTGATCTGGTAGGCCGTCATCGGGTCGAGGACCTGCTCGCGGTTGTCGAGCAGGATCGGCTCGTCCTGGCCTGTCCAGCTCGAGGCGTTGCAGCCGTCGCAGGTGCGCTCCTCGTGGCGGAAGATGGTCTTTCCGTAGCGATCCTGGATGCGGTCGATCACCGTCGGCTTGATCTGCTTGCCGCCATTGGCGAGGACCGCATAGGCCGACACCATGCGAAGGACCGTGGTCTCGCCGGAGCCGAGCGACATGGCCAGGACCGGCAGCATGTCGTCGTAGATGCCGAAACGCTCCGCATATTCCGCCACCAGTTCCATGCCCATGTCCTGGGCCAGGCGAACGGTCATCTGGTTACGCGACTTCTCGATACCGAGGCGCAGGGTCTGCGGGCCGGCGGAGCCGCCGCCGTAGTTTTCCGGACGCCACACCTTGCCGCC
>JAEZHO010000019.1 GCA_023416545.1 Pseudomonadota bacterium | reverse complement strand
TAGCAGATCGCCGCATCGACTATGCCCGGATGCTTTTCGAGGCCGGCGATCTTCAGGGTGCCGTCGAGATGATGGAGCAGGCGGTCGAACTGGTGCCGGCCTGGGCCGCGGGCTGGTTTCGCCTCGGTGAGTATCGGGAAAAGGCAAGTCTCGTCGCCGATGCGGTGGACGCCTTCCGGCAGGCGCTCGCAACCGATCCGGGGGATATCTTCGGCGCCCGGCTGAAGCTCGCCCTTCTCGGCGCCGAGGAGGTGCCCGACCGTCCGCCCAGCCGCTATGTGGAGAGCCTCTTCGACGAATACGCGGACCGGTTCGAAACGTCTCTCGTGGACAAGCTCGGCTACACGGTCCCCGGCAGACTCGCCGAACTCCTGGAGGAGGCGGCGCCCTATCGCCTCGCCGTCGATCTGGGCTGCGGGACGGGCCTGATGGGCGTCGAGCTTCGTGCCATGGCCGGCAGGCTGGAAGGTTTCGACCTTTCCGCAAGGATGCTGTCGAAGGCGCGGCAGAAGGGCCTCTACGATTATCTGGCCCGAGTCGATCTGAACCTCGCCGCGGAAGCCACCGGGCTGGTATCCGATCTTCTCCCCCGCTCGCGCGCCGACCTCGTCGTCGCGGCCGATGTCCTCAACTACCTGGGCTCGCTGCAAGCCGCATTTCCGCTGGTGGTCGATCTGCTCGCCCCCGGGGGGCTCTTCGCCTTCTCGATCGAGGAGGCCGAAGCCGATCAGGGGTTCGTGCTGCAGGACTCGCTCCGCTATGCGCATTCGGAAACCTATATCCGCCAACTCATGGACGCGCATCGCCTCGTAATCCTCGACCTTCACCGCATGAACATTCGCTTCGATCGCGGTAAAGCGGTACGCGGCATGCTGTTTCTGTCGCGCAAGCAGTGACGGAAAAGCATATTCTTTCGTTTTGACCGTAATCGCGCCCGACCCGTTGAACAGAGCCGACCGACACTTTATTGCGTCGCGAAATCAACGAACTGGGGGTTGGGATTGGCTCGGCACAAGCAGCCACATAGGCGAAGCCTTGGCTTTTACAGCGTGGATCCTTCGCAGCATACGCTCCTGGAGGACAGCCAGGGGTTGGCGACCGGCGCCCTCGTCGCGGCCCTCGGCTTTTATCTCCTCAATCACGTCGGCCTGCTGACGGGCGGAACGGCCGGGGTGGCCTTCCTCCTTCATTATGCCTTCGGGATTTCCTTCGGCCTGCTGTTCTTCGTCGTGAACCTGCCCTTCTACTACCTCTCCTTCCGCCGCCTCGGTTTAGCCTTCTCGCTGAAGACCTTCATCGCCATCGCCATGGTTTCTCTGGTTACCGAGATCGAGAGCCGCTTCCTGCTGATCGAATATCTTCATCCCGGCTGGGCGGCCGTCATCGGCGGGCTGCTCCTGGGTTATGGGCTGCTTGCCCTCTACCGGCATCGGGCCTCGCTTGGCGGGGTCGGGATCCTTGCGATCTACATCCAGGACCGGTTCGGCATCCAGGCCGGGCTCGTCCAACTCGCCTTCGATCTCTGCGTGATGGTCTGCGCCTTCGCAGTCGTGTCTCCGTCGACCGTCGCATGGTCCATCGTCGGCGCGGTGGTGCTGAACGTCTTCCTTGCGATCAACCATCGCTCGGACCGCTATATCGTGGTGCGTTGATGTCGGAAGCGGAGGCGCAGGGGATTGCCGCAGGTTCGATGCTGGCGCCGCTCGGCGTGACGATGCTCGCGTCGGCGGCACCGCGGGGCCCGGCTTCCTGACGCGCTATTCCCCGGGCCTCATCTTCGGCCTCGTCTTCTTCACCCTCAACCTCAATCTTTGCTTCTATTGGCTTGCCCGGCGTTCTGGAGCAGTTGCCACAAAATCGTGACATGCTCCGGTTAAGTCAGCCATCAGAAATCGGGTCTCAGGTCATTTCTTCCAGAAAAACAAACCGCGTTGGGCTGTGAGGAGCAAGCATGGCAACAGCAAACACAGATCAGATTCGGGATGGGATGAGCCAGTGGGCATCCGCGATGAGCATCTATGCTTCAACATCGGCCAATGCGGACACAACGCGAGACAACGGTCTGGCCAAGTTCTGGGCCGACAGCAGATTTACACTTTGGAACGGGCTGATGTTGGATGAGCCCGTCGGAGATAATGAGAAGCTGTTGTCTCATCTGGAACATGCAAGAAGCTACATGCGGGGAAAAATCCATACTGGCCTGCTTTATGTATGCCTCGAAGAGACAACTGGTTTCGATTTCGAGACAACCATGGTTCAGCGCGGCTTCGTGAGGAGGCTCCCCCTTGTGGGCATGGAACTCAGTGAACTGCCGCCCGCTCCCAGCGCATCCACCACGGAATTAGACGTTGTCCGTGTGCTGGATAGCAAGGTCGCGCATGATTTTGCGAGTGTTATAGCCGAAGTCTTCAGAACCGACATTTCTATCTGCAGAGCAGAGTTTGTCGACAAGCCGTTCTGGCGGCAGGATGCCTTTGCCTATGTTGCTTATCTGGACAGGGAGCCGGTCTCGGTTTC
>JAEZHO010000325.1 GCA_023416545.1 Pseudomonadota bacterium | reverse complement strand
TCCGTTCGCAGGCGGCCGAAGCCCACAATCGCCGGACGGCCAGCTACCTGCTTGGTGACCCGCTGCTCGCGGATCATCTCGCCGAGGGTCTGGCGACCCTGGGATACTCCTGCGAGGATGTGGATCGGGAGTATCTTTGACACGGAAAGGTTTGCGGCCGCCCAGGACGGTCGCGTCTGTTGGGGAGGCGGCGCCGTGTTCGCTGACCGAAACGATGCAGGCAGACAGCTGGGGGCCGCCTTGCTCCCCTATGCCGGTATGCCCGTCGTCCTCTTCGCTCTTGCCCGGGGAGGCGTCCCCGTTGCTCTCGAAGCGGCAAGGGTTCTCGGCGCGCCGCTGCAATTGGCGTTGGTGCGCAAGGTCGGGCTCCCCTCCTACCCCGAGTTGGCGATGGGCGCCGTGATGGACGGTCATCCACCGACGGTCGTCCGGAACGAGAACGTCATCGCGAGCCAGCGGATATCGGAGCAGCAATTCGGGGAATGCCTGCAGCGCGAGCTTGAGGAGATCCAGCGCCGTCGTCGTCTCTATCTCATGGACGATGACTCGTACGACCTTCGCGGCAAGACGGCGATAGTCATTGATGATGGTCTTGCGACGGGTGCCACCATGCGGGCGGCCATCAAGGGCCTGCGGGCGCGGCAGCCGGAGAGGATCGTGGTCGCCGTCCCTGTCTCGGCGCCGGACATCCTCCCTGTGATGCATCGCGAGGCCGACGAGGTAGTATGCCTCGAAACCCCATCCGACTTCGGTGCGGTCGGTATGTACTACTGTCACTTCCCACAGCTGACCGACCAGGAAGTGCTGGAGGCGCTGCAACAGGCTAGGGACTTCAGCCGAGGTGGGTGACCGCGCTGCGGATGCAAATGTCGTGAACCGACAGGTTACGCCCGGCAAACGATGCCGGGCGTGCTGGCTTCAGATGACGCCGAGCGCGTCCATCGCCTTTGCCACCTTGACGAAACCGGCAATATTGGCCCCGAGAACATAGTCGCCGGGGGCGCCGTATTCCTCGGCGGTGCCCGCGCATGTGTCGTGGATGTTCTTCATGATGACCGCCAGGCGCGCTTCCGTCTGCTCGAAGCTCCAGCTGTCGCGCGAAGCGTTCTGCTGCATTTCCAGTGCCGACGTTGCGACACCGCCGGCGTTGGCAGCCTTGCCGGGCGCAAAGAGGACACCGGCTTCCTGGAAGACGCGGATGGCCTCCGGAGTGCAGGGCATGTTCGCGCCCTCGCCAAGCGCGAGCAGGCCGTTCTTCACCAGCGTCTTCGCGTCGGCGCCAGTGAGCTCGTTCTGGGTGGCGGACGGCATGGCGACGTCGCAAGGGACATCCCAGATGGAGCCGGAATCCGCATTCACGAAGTAGACGCCCTTTCCTTCCCCCTTGGCGCGCAGGTAGTCGGAAATCCTGGCGCGGCGGACTTCCTTGATTTCCTTTAGGAGTTTGAGATCGATCCCGTTTTCATCAACCACATAGCCGGAGCTGTCGGAGATCGCGATCACCTTACCGCCGAACGACTGGACCTTCTCGACTGTGTAGACTGCGACGTTGCCCGAGCCCGACACCACGACCTTCTTGCCTTCGAAGCTCTGCCCCTTCGTCGCCAGCATGGACTGGACAAAATAGGTGTTGCCGTAGCCGGTCGCTTCCGTCCGTGCGCGGGAGCCGCCGTAGAAGAGGGCCTTGCCGGTCAGCACACCCGCTTCGTAGCGGTTCGTCAAACGCTTGTACTGGCCGAACATGTAGCCGATCTCGCGTCCGCCCACGCCGATATCGCCGGCGGGTACGTCCGTGTACTCCCCGATGTGACGGTGAAGCTCGGTCATGAAGGACTGGCAGAAGCGCATGATCTCGCCATCCGAACGGCCGCGGGGATTGAAGTCGGATCCCCCCTTGCCGCCGCCGATCGGCATGCCGGTCAACGCGTTCTTGAAGGTCTGCTCGAAGCCGAGGAACTTGATGATGCCGACATTGACGGAGGGGTGGAAGCGGATGCCGCCCTTGTAGGGGCCCAGCGCCGAATTGAACTGGACCCGGAAGCCGCGGTTGATCTGCACCCGCCCCTCGTCGTCGACCCAGGGCACGCGGAAGATGATCTGGCGCTCCGGCTCGCAGATGCGCTCGATCAGCGCATTCTCGAGATAGCGCGGATGCTTGGCGATCACCCGGCCAAGGCTCTCAAGAACCTCTCGCACCGCCTGATGAAACTCCAATTCTCCGGCATTCCGGCGCAGGACCTCCTGAAGGATCGGCTCCAGTTTCTCATCTACATTGACCATTATTTCCCCATCCACTGCATGCAACGTAAGCAAGTGCACATTGCCATAGCGAAAAACTGCCGGATGTCGATTGAATTTCACCCGGAGGAGCGGAGAAACGCTTCAGGTGACAGCGCGATTCGTCGCACCCCAAAGGGGAGCGGTTGGGGAGAATTGCCCGCAAGCAGAGAGCTTCGATGGCTCGCGTTCCAGGCTATCGGCTACCGATTGCGGCCAGGATGGCTGCTGAAACGGCTTCCACCGATCCGGAGGCGTCGATATGCAACCAGCCCGCGTCGGCGTCGGGTCCTTCCAGCTGTCGGGCAAGGACGCTGGTATCGGCATCGGAGGGTCCGGCCGCGCGCCGGCTCACCCTGTCCCAAAGGACCGAAGGATCGGCCTCCAGCCAGATTCCCCGGAAGGGAGCGCCCGCAAGCCTCGCGACGTCCTCGATCGCCGTCCGATCGTCGGCGCGCTGAAAGACCGCCTCCACCAGTGCGGGAGCGTCCTGCTCCAGTATCCTGCCGGCAATCCGTCCAAGTTCATGATACACCGCCTCCGAGACTTCCGGTCGATAGGCGGTTGCCGGCAACCCCGCTTCGGGAGACACGCCATGCATCCTCTTTCGCACACGGTCGCTTTCGATGATCCGCGCCCCCGGGCCTATCCCTATATCGCAGGCGATGAATTCGGAAACCGTCGTCTTGCCGGAGCCGCTCAGTCCGCCGATGGCAAGAAGTGACGGCAGAGAGCGGCGCAGCAGGTCGAGTGCAAGGTCGTAATAGGAACGTGCCTCGACCGACAGCCTTTCGGCAGCTTCGCCAGCTGCCTCGGAGGCTTGCGTCGCGGTGACATGTGCACGAACGGCGGCGCGTGTCGCCATGAAGAATGGCAGCAATCCGAACCCGCCATCATCCTGCGTCTCGTCCAGGTAACGATTGACCACCAGATTGGCGAACCTTCGCAGGCCACGGTGCCAGAGGTCCATCAGAAGAAAGGCAAGATCGTAGAGAACGTCGGACGTGGCGATGCGGGAATTGAAGTCTATGCAGTCGAAAAGACGGGGTGCGTCGTCGAAAAGGCAGATGTTGCGAAGATGGAGGTCGCCGTGGCAGCGCCGGATGCGACCGGCCTGGCCTCGCGTGTCCAGAACCTCCGCATGGTCCTTCAGCCGCTTCCGAAACAGTTGTGTTATTGTTTCGACCTCATCGGCCGAGAAGATGCTGCTTGTCCGGAAACCGGCTTCGTTGATGGTGAAGACTTCGGCCATATTCTGTGAGCCGGTGCCACGGCATATGACCGGTGCTGCCTTGTGAAAGCGGGCGATGGAGCGCGCAGTCTCGCTCAACAGTTCGGATGTGAGCCTGCCATCGAGCGCCATACGATCGAACAGGCACTCCTGCGGGAACCGCACCATTTCAACCACCGTATCGAGATGCGTGCCGGTGCCGTCGAAAGCAAGTCCGCCGCCGTCATCCTGCGTAATCCTGCGGATGCCGAGATAGAGCGTTGGCGCCGTGATCCTGTTGAGGGCGACTTCCTCCAGGCAGGCGCGGTGACGAAGCCCGACGGTGGAGAAATCGACATAGGGCAGACGGACAGCGCGCTTCAGCTTGTAGGCGCGGTTGCCTGCAAGGAAGATCTCGGAAATGTGCGTGCGCATCACCTCGACAGGCTCGGACAGCCCATAGGTTCCCGGGTCGCTCAGGAATCCCACGACGCGGCTTTGATCTTCGACTATCACTGCAGCAAATCCCTTCGACGGGACATCGATCGATCTAGTGAGCCATCAGCACGGGCAGGCTCGCTCCCTGCAGGATCGACGCCGTCACGCCGCCGAATATCCGCTGACGCATCCGCGAATGCCCGTAAGCTCCCATCACCATCAGGTCGGCGCCGATCTCGGAGGCGCGCTGCAACAGGACGGTTTCTGCCGGCAGTCCATCACTCGACAGTCGCTCGACGACGACATTGACGCCATGACGGGCGAGGTAAGCGGCCGCATCGGCTCCCCCGTCCTCTCCGGCTCCCCCATCCAGGGCGTTCAAATCTACGATGACCAAGTGGACCGCCTCGGCATTGGCGAGCATGTCCATGGTCGCGCTCGCGGCGTGAGCTGCTCCGGGCTTGAAGTCCCATGCGAGGAGGACACGCTTCGGCTTCAATGTGAGGTCGCCGTCGTCGGATGCCAGCAGCAGGGGGCGGCCCGCCTGAAAAGTCACCGCGTCCACGACCGTCCGCCGGAGATTGGCGAGGTCTGGTCGACCTCTTCCCATGATTGCGAGATCGCTGTGGAGCGCCTTCCGGAACAGAGTGTGCTCCAGGGACGCTCTTTCGGAAAAGACGACTTCCACCTGATAAGGCAGTCCGGCGGACTGGCACTGTTGAACGACACCGCTTCTGATCTGCTCCAGCTGCCGGGATGCGTCGTCGCGACGTTCGATCCAGCCGATCCCGAACGGATGATCGCCGACGGTCGGCGGCTCCGCAATTCCCGCCGCGAACGCTACAAGATACGCGCCGACCTCGGTTGCGGCATCAATCGCAGCTGAAAGATCCTCGTGGGCGCCCTCGCTCCCGATGACCGAGAGGATAGTCTTGATGGCCATGTGGCACTCCCAGCTCCGTTCGTTGAGTAGGGTACTGCTTCTCTGGCGGCCATGATTGGAGTCGATTAGGTCCTACATGGAGCGGTTGGAAGCGGATGCATCAGCCTGATATGGGCCCGCCCTCCTCGAACCAGGATGGAGCCGGCGCGTCATTGCAGAGTGCCACATTTTTTCCGTGCGAGCACCCCAGCTTCTCTCCAAAGCCGAGGGTTCGAGTCTGCCGCAGTGTGTCAATGCGTCCGGAAGCGCAAGCGGATTTGTCAGGCCTCGACCGGCTCCTGTCGTTCTATCGATCGGAGGGTTACGACCTGGCCGGAGATCGCCGCCTCCTGTGCGGCCTGGCCCATAAAGGCAGCCCAGAGGCCGTCGTCGAGCGTCACCTCGACCGGCGCCTGGCCTGCGACCGCCCGTTGGAAGCGCTGGTGCTGGTAGAAGGTGGAGCCGTTGTGATCCCCTGCCTCCAGAAGCCGCGGGTCGACCGGGATTTCGAGCTTCCTCGGACCTTTCGGCTCGCGCGGCGAGAGGATGACCTGGGCGACCGGAGGAGCTCCGAGAGCCCGCGGCCAGAATCTCCCCGGTCCCGGCACCTTGCACTCGATCTTCCCATTCGGCCCGATGGCCGAGATTTCCTCCTGGTAGCGTGCTCCCTCGGCGAACATGCAGAGTTCCAGCATGGCCCGGGCACCGGACATGAAATCGACGAGCACATAGGCGTGATCCCAGACGTCCGCCCGCCGGCCGCCATGCACCTCGTCGAGGTGATTGACCGCCTGCCCGCCGGATGCCGTGATCCGGATCGGATCTGATTTCAGGATGTGCCGCATCAGGTCGAAGAAATGGCAGCATTTTTCCACCAGTGTGCCGCCGGTCTGGTCGTTGAACCGGTTCCAGTTGTCGACCTTGGTCAGGAAGGGGAAGCGATGCTCCCGGATGGTCAGCATCCGTATCCCGCCGGTCGCCTCTTCCGCCTCATCGATCAACCGCGCCACGGGGGGCATGTAGCGGTATTCCATCGCGACCCAGATCGGCGCCGGATACCGCTCGCGGAGCGCCTTTACCCTTGGGATCTCGTCCACCCGGGTAAACAGAGGCTTCTCGACGAGAACCGGCAGGGGGCGGCGTTCGGCCACCTCCTCCAACTGGGACAGATGCACGTGGTTCGGGCTGGCGATCAACAGGCAGTTGATGTCGTTGATCTGCAGGAGTTCGCCAATCGAATTCACGAAAATCGCGCGGGGCGCTATCTCCGCCGCCCGCTGCCGCATCGTGGCATCGGGCTCGAAGATCGCGATGACATCAGCTTCGGGAAGCAGCGCGATATTGCGCAGATGTTCCTGTCCCATCATTCCGCAGCCGATAACGCCATAGAGCAGTTTCATGCGTGAGCTTTCCTATTTGAGGCGCGAGACGTAGCGGGCGACGTCATGATCGAGCCAGGTGCGGGAGACTTCCGCGCGGGAGCCGTCCTGGTCGTCGCTCGTCCTGAGGATGTGAACGACGGGAGCGCCGGGCGGAGGTCCGAAGAGCCCGGGCGACCAGTCGGGCACGACGTCCAGTCCGATCCGGTCCTCCGCACGAACGATCCGGAGACCGATCCGCGTCCGGTAGTAGAGATAAAGAGATTCCGAAAGGTCTTCCGGTTCGATCTGGTCCACATAAGAGCCGTCAAGCCAGATCTCCTCGATCGCAGCCGGTTTTCCTGACAGGCGACGAATGCGGCGAATCCGGTGACCATCCGGGCTTTTCCCGAACCGTGGCAGGCTGTCCGGTTTCGGCAGGCGTGCCACGTCGAGGACTTCCGCAGTCGGCAAACCGCCGCCCTCGAGAAGTTCGAGCCTGAACATTGCATAGACGCTCTTCGGATCGCTCACCGCACGGACGTAGTTTCCCGACCCCTGGACGCGCTCGAGCATCCCGTGCGCCTGAAGTTCGGAGAGCGCCTTTCGCAACGTGCCGACCGCGATCCCGAGATTTTCCGCCATCTCACGCTCCGGCGGAAGCTTTTCGCCGTCGATCAGGCGCCCGGCCGCGATGTCCCGGATGAGGAGTTCCGTGATCTGGAGGTAGATCGGAAGGCTGCCTGTCGTCTGCTGCATGGGGCGTGTGGGTCGGCCGAGTCGGGTGTGAAATTGATACACTATTGATTTACATCAACCCGAATGGTACGCAAGGGCAAAATTGTCGGGAGGAATTCGATGACTGCCGTGCCCGTCCGCTCTCACGACCTTGACGGCTCAGAAG
>JAEZHO010000277.1 GCA_023416545.1 Pseudomonadota bacterium | reverse complement strand
ACCCCCTTCGCCTGAAGCTCATGGCGCAGCAACAGAAAGGATTCGCGCACGATCTCGTCCAGCTGGAGGATTTCCCGTTCAGGCGCACGGCGAAGTGCCATCCCGCGGACCCGGGCGATCACATCGGCGGCGCGCTGGGCTTCCGAGACGATCCGCGTCGTGAGCCCTTCCAGTTCCCGGAGGTCGGGTTGGGGGCGCCTGAGCCAGCGCAGCCCCGCCTCGCCATTGGTGGCGATTGCCGCCAACGGCTGGTTGACCTCGTGAGCGATCGAGGCGGTCAGCTCGCCCAACATCGACACACGGGCGGCATGGGCAAACTCACTCTCCATCTCTCGCACCCGCATGACCGCGCGGTTCTTGTCGGTCGTATCCACGAAGGCATGCAGCGTGATTCCGAGCTTGTCCAACGCAGGCGGAAAGGCAACCGTCAGGACCCCTTCGATGACGCGACCGTCGATGGCGGTCACCTTGATTTCCTCCTCATAGGTGTCCATGCCCCGGAAGCGATTGTTCAGTACCCTTGCGAACGCGGAGGGGTGGCTTTCCCACAGGCGGGTCATGGGGACGTGCAGATCGTCGGCCCTGCGGGCGCCAAACAGGCGGACGGCTGAGCCATTGGCCTCGGTGATCAGGGAGGATTCCATGGCGATCCGCAGGAACTCGGGATGTTCTGCCACATAGGCGCCGAGATCACTGATCCCCGCCTCCTTCAGTTCGATCAGAAGACTGCGCAGATTGCGGGTGTCGACCTGGAGAACCGGGATCGGCATATGGTCGAAGAGATCCTTGTATCTTTGCTCGCTGAGTTCGAGCTGGGTATAGGCGCGGACCCGCTCGCTGATGTCGGTAACGGCGACCAGGCCGCGGCTTCGATCATCATCCATGAACCGAAGCGTGAACTGGGCGTCGAAGATCGTTCCGTCGAGCCGCTGCAGGAGGGTTTCGATGGTTACCGCAGACCCGCCTTGAAGGACGGCTGCCAAAGCATCCGCAAAGTCGCCGATGCGCTCGCTCGGCCAGAACTCCTCCAGGGGGCGCAGCAAGGCCGCCTTGTCTGTGCCTCCGAACAGGACGAGCGTCTGCTCATTGACATCCAGGATCCTCGCCGCTTTCAGGATGTGCCCGACAATGTCGACATTGTCGCGGAAGTACTGTCGGTAATCGGTACCAGTTTCGGGCTCCTGTTTCGGGAGAAGATCCAGGACCTCGGCCAGGTCCACCTCCCAGAACGAGACCGTCATGGCCTGAAACAGGTTCTGGTAACGACGTTCGCTGCGCTGCAAGGCGGCCTCGGCCCTCTTGCGCTCGGTGATGTCGATGAAGCCGACAAGGCTCTTTTCGGGCATGTCCTCGTTTCGGGCAGCGGCATAGAGGACGTCGAGGCTCTCGCCATTCATGCGGACGACACGGGTTTCCTCCTGGAAGAGATCCTGGCCGCGATAGCGTGCCACCAACGAGCGGCGCATGGTCGACCGGCTTGCCTGCCAGTAGCGCCAGACCGAGCCGCGCATTTCCTCGACCGATCCCGCCCCGAACATGGAAAGATTGTGCTGGTTGACGTCTTCGACGGTCAGCGCCTCGAGCGCCTTGTCGAGGAACTCGGGGTGTTCATCGATGTAAGCGTCCAGATCCTCCACTCCCTTCCGCCGCAGGTCGACAAACAGGGCAACGAGCGAGCTTGCATCGACCTGCGTCAATCCGATCGGCATGTAGTCGAAGAGGCTCCGGTAGCGACGCTCGCTGGCTTCCAGCTCGCGGTAGGCCTGTTGGGACGGTGACACATCCTTGAAACCGAAGATCAAGGTCGCTGCAGGATCGTCGCTTGAGCGGATAGCCGTGACATCGAAATCTACGGGCGCACCGAGCGCCGGCATCAACTGGAAAGTGCCCCGGTAGGACGACTGGCCGTTCGACAGCGCAAGCAGACAATCGGTGAAAGTCGACAGGCTTTCCTGGGGCCACATATGCTGAAACGCGTGCGTCGGATCAGTGGAACCCCCTTGGCCGAAGAGCGACAAGAATGCCCCATTCGCCTCAACGACTTTCACCCGCTGCAACATGGAGGCAATTCTGCGGGACCTTCCTGATGGGGTGCCTTTGGGTTCGACGCCAAAGGTCGACAGCTCCGTCGTCAGGGTGGTGATATTCACCTCGCACCAGGCAAGTTCCATGGCATCCAGAAGACGGAGGCTGCTCCCCTTATCGCCCATGCCCCGATCAGAATGTCCACTAGCCTCCGGTGTCGTAACCAATGCTCGTCTCCTGGACCCATTAAGAACGTTATCGCGACGGATGAGAAACCAGCGTCTCGGTGCCACGTCCTCCTCTCCTCTGGAGCGGGAAAGCGCGTGGTGATCGGAGCTACCGGATCCCCCGGATTCAATCCCGATTGCCGGACAACGGGGGAGGGCGCCCGTTGTCCGGCTTTCGGATGCTGCCGCGGTCTGGCGGGGAGGGAAGCGCGGATCAGCAATGGCATGATCCCCCAAACGGCTCCTTTAGCCTATCGCGCATTAGTAGATGCGGGCTCACTCCTGGGTATGAGGCCGATCATCCTCCCGGCCGGACATGCGTCAACGAACCGACGTGACCGGGACAGTTCGGACTGGGTGCAATCCGTTAAAAAGCGATCGCTCATCCCTGACGTTCTGTCCGGGATGAGCGATGAGCTGGATACGGGATGGTGTATGCCGAGCTGGGAGGCTCCGCCCTTGTGGTTTGCGACCTGGACGGGACCTGCCGATGTCTTGAATGGACTGCGTTAGATCGGGCGCTCGGCGCCGAGGTAGTAGTCGCCGCTGTTGACCGGTGCCTTCGAGACCGGGCGCATGCCGGCCGCATCGGAAACCGAACCCGTATAGCCGAAGCTGCGGTCGATGCCGACGGAGCGGGTGCTTTCGTTCGGCGATACACCTTCGTAATATTCGCCTTCGGCGGCAAAGGCGGGGCCGGATGCCATGGCAAGCAGGGCAAGGGCGGTAAGGGAGGAAAGATACTTCATGATCGTGGTCCTTTCGTTGGGCGCGCTTTGCGCGGGTTGATGAAATCTGAACTATGTCTTCGTTTATCAATTGCGATAATTGTTATCGCAATAACTAAATAGGCTGATCACCTTTGAATGTCAACCTTCTCCGCATCATTTCGACCAAATGCCTCGGGCCGCGCTAGATGCGCAGATATTTCTGAAGCTCGGCCGCCTTTCCGAAAACCTGGGGGAAGGAGTGCTTTGCTATCTCCGGTTTGTTCCGGCGATGAGTTGAATCTACATTGATTTTCTTCCGATCCTACTGAACT
>JAEZHO010000171.1 GCA_023416545.1 Pseudomonadota bacterium | reverse complement strand
TGGAGGCGGGCAAAGGCGGGCACGGCCTCGACTCGCTGTCCGACCGCTGGCTCGGCCACATGCCCGCGTCGTTCAAGGACGTTGCCGGAACCGGCAAATCGGGCGTCAGCTTCGACCTCGTCGAGATCGAACGCGCTTCCGCCTATGCCGCCGAGAAGGCCGATCTTACGCTCCGGCTGGCAATGGTGCTGAAGCCGCGCCTGGGCGCCGACCGCCTGACGCGGGTCTACGAGCGGCTGGAGCGTCCCATGGTCTCGACGCTCGCCCGCATGGAAGAACGCGGCATCACCGTCGATCGACAGATCCTGTCCCGGCTGTCCGGCGAACTCGCGCAGAAGGCCGCGGCGATCGAGGACGAAATCTACCAGATTGCCGGCGAGCGCTTCACGATCGGCTCGCCAAAGCAGCTGGGCGACATCCTGTTCGGCAAGATGGGCCTGCCCGGCGGCGCCAAGACGAAGACCGGACAGTGGTCCACGTCGGCGCAGGTGCTGGAAGATCTCGCCGCCGCCGGCCACGAGTTCCCGCGCAAGATAGTCGACTGGCGGCAGTTAACCAAACTCAAGTCCACCTACACGGACGCCCTGCCGGGCTACATCCACCCGCAGACGAAGCGGGTCCACACGTCCTATTCGCTCGCATCGACCACGACCGGCCGCCTTTCGTCGGTCGAGCCCAATCTGCAGAATATCCCGATCCGCACGACCGAAGGCCGCAAGATCCGCACGGCTTTCATCGCCGCGCCCGGCTGCAAGCTCGTCTCTGCGGACTACAGCCAGATCGAACTGCGGGTGCTTGCCCATGTTGCTGACATCCCGCAACTGCGCCAGGCATTCGCCGACGGCATCGACATCCACGCCATGACGGCATCGGAAATGTTCGGCGTGCCGGTGGAAGGCATGCCGAGCGAGATCCGTCGGCGCGCGAAGGCGATCAACTTCGGCATCATCTACGGTATCTCGGCCTTCGGCCTCGCCAACCAGTTGTCCATCGACCGGTCGGAAGCGGGCGAATACATCAGGAAGTATTTCGAGCGCTTCCCGGGCATCCGCGACTACATGGACAGCACCAAGGAATTTGCCCGCCAGCACGGCTATGTCGAGACGATCTTCGGCCGACGCGCCCACTATCCCGAGATCCGCTCCTCCAACCCGCAGGTGCGCTCCTTCAACGAGCGGGCGGCGATCAATGCCCCGATCCAGGGCTCGGCCGCCGACATCATCCGCCGCGCCATGGTCAAGATGGAGCCTGCTCTGCAGGAGGCGAAGCTGTCGGCGCGCATGCTTCTCCAGGTCCACGACGAACTGATCTTCGAAGTCGAGGACGGCGAGGTCGAGAAGACGCTGCCGGTGATCACGGCGACCATGGAGGACGCGGCCATGCCCGCGATCGCCATGAAGGTGCCGCTGAAGGTCGATGCGCGCGCGGCTTCGAACTGGGATGAGGCGCACTAACTCTCGTTAGTCCTTGGAGGCCGGGAGGTAGACCCTCAAGGCTGAAACCATGGCGTCGCCTGCGGCCTTCAGTTCCCCGCTGTTGTCGATGGTGACCAGGTCGAAGGTGCCGGAAATCTCCGGCGTCGTGCGCTCCAGTCGGTGGAGGATTTCCTCGCGGGTCTCCCGCCCCCGTGCCTGAAGCCGCTCCGCCAATACCTCGGGTCGCGCCGTCACGGTGATCACCGTCAGTCGGGGGAAGGCCTGCTCGAAGTGGGGAAGGGCCTCCCGCGAGCCGTTAACGATCGCCACCTTGCCTGCGGCGAGATCACCGCGGACATCGGCAGGAATGCCGTAGTTGAGCCCATGGGCGCCCCAGGAAACGGCGAAAGCACCCTCCTGCGCCAGTCGCACGAACTCTGTCTCGGATACCGAAACGAAGTCTTCGCCGCCCGTATTGGGGTCGCGCGTGATCACACGCCGAACGAAGGTGAGGTCGGGGCAATGCGCCAACCGGCGCGCCGCATAGGACATCAGCGTGTCCTTGCCGGCACCGCTCGGGCCGACCACGACGATCAGCATGCTCGCTCCCTCCGGATCGGGTGAGGCCCTACCTTCCATCACGCCACCCGTCGACCTTCGCGCCAGGTGGAGCGCGCAACTGGCACTCCGTCGTCGCGCTTGACCCGCACGAGGTCGGCGCGCAGTCCCGGAGCGATCCGGCCGCGGTCGTCGAGGCCGACGGTCCGCGCGGGCGTCGAGGTCACCATGGCAATCGACTTCGGCAGCGAAATTCCCAGCTCGTCGGAAAGAACGAAGGGGGCATGCAGGAGACTGAGAGGCACGTAGTCGGATGAAAGCACGTCGAGCACGCCGCGCTCCGCCAGATCGCGAGCGGCGATGTTGCCGGAATGGGATTTCCCGCGAACGATGTTCGGAGCCCCCATCAGCACGCTCATGCCGGCCTTGTGAGAGGCTTCGGCCGCATCGAAGCTCGTGGGGAATTCCGCCAGGCGGACGCCGTGGCCGATCGCCTCCTCGACGTGGTCGAGCGTCGCGTCGTCATGGCTGGCGACGGTGATGCCGCGTTCGGCGCAGATCCTTGCAAGTTCGTTGCGGTGAGGGGCCGAATATGTCGCGGACGCTGCCTTCCTGCGGTCCACGAACTGGGCGAAAGCCTCGTCGCTGAGGCCACGCTTTTCCTTGTAGTAGAGGATGTACTGGTCCATCGACTGGAACTGACGCTGACCGGGCGCATGGTCCATCAGCGAGACGAGACGGACATGGGGGTCCTCCTCGAAATCCGCGAAATGCTCAAGCACGTTGTCGGAAGAGACTTCGCAACGCAGGTGGAAGAGATGCTCGGCGCGCAGGCGTCCGTCGGCCTGCGCGGCCTTGATGGCATCGGCAAGACTGCGCATCTCGCCCCTTTCGAAACCTCCGTCCTCGTCCGCCCCCATGCGCAGGCAGTCGAACACCGTGGTGAT
>JAEZHO010000151.1 GCA_023416545.1 Pseudomonadota bacterium | reverse complement strand
GCCTCGACCGACTGCACTTCCGGAACGAAGTGGCGAAGCAGGTTGTGGACGCCATGCTTCAGGGTCGCGGTGGAGGACGGGCAGCCGGAGCAGGCACCCTTCATGTTCAGGTAAACCGTCCCATCCTTGAAGCCCTTGAAGGTGATGTCGCCGCCATCCTGGGCAACCGCCGGGCGGACGCGGGTTTCCAACAGTTCCTTGATCGTCGCGACGATGGTTTCGTCGCCTTCGTCATAGAACTCGCCTTCTTCGTCGAAGGCTTCCGCCGTGGTCGTGCCCCCGCCCATCACGGGCTGGCCGGACATGAAGTGCTCCATGATCGAGCCGAGGATGGCGGGCTTCAAGTGCTGCCACTCGCCGCTTTCCTTGGTGACGGTGATGAAGTCGTAGCCGAAATAGACGCCGGTCACTCCGGGAACCGCAAAAAGGCGGGATGCGAGCGGCGACACTTCCGCCTCGCCTGCATTGCGAAAGTCGGCCGTGCCCTTTTCCATGACGATCTTGCCGGGCAGGAATTTCAGGGTTGCCGGGTTCGGCGTTGCCTCGGTCTGAATGAACATCTTGCGTCTCCGAAGTGCCAGGGCACTAGTTTAGAATTCTTCCAAAGAAGATAGCCCCAATCATCTTTGGGTTCAAGTGCGCGTTTCGACCCGCGCCGTCAAGGCGTGTCAGCACAGCGCGTCGATCTCCTCGTCCGACAGGCTGTCGGGAAGCACGGTGACCGGGATAGGAAATATCGCGCCTCGTCCGGCAATGGCCGAGACCAGCGGACCGGGGCCTTCCTTGGCCGAAGCCGCGGCCAGAACAAGGATGGCAATGTCGCGATCCTCCTCGACGAGGTCGTTGATCTGGTCCGGGGCGTTGCCCTCCCGGATCACCACTTCCGGATCGATACCGATCGATTCGCGCACCTTCTGGGCTGCCTTCGCCATGATCGCCTCCGCTTCCTCGCGGGCTTCGGCGCGCATTATGGCCTCAACGCCGAGCCACTGCTGGAAATCCCCGTCCGGAATGACGAACAGCAGGACGAGCCCGCCGTTGGAATTCTTGGCGCGCCGACCGGCGTAGTGCACCGCCCGCTCGCATTCCGGCGTTCCATCGATGATCGCCATGAACTTGCGGCGGTGTCCCTCAAGTCGAGACAGGCGTTTTGAAACCATGGCAGCCTCTTCCTCCCGAAGCTCGGCACGGATGGCCGAGCCGCGGAATCTATACGAACGCGACGAAATGAAAACCGGGGGCGATGCGACGAAGCGGCACGCTCAGCGCAGGAAGCCGACGATGTCGAAGACATCTCCCATGACCTTCGACGCGCGGGCCCGCGCCCTCTCGCCACCGTCACGGAGGATGGCGTCGATATGCGACGTGTCATCCATCAACCGGCGCATCTCGCCGGTGATCGGCGACAGGACATGAACCGCAAGATCGGCGAGAGCCGGCTTGAAGGTGGAGAACTGCTGACCGCCGAACTCCTTCAGCACATCTTCCTTCTTGCGGTCCGAAAGGGCCGCATAGATGCCGACGAGATTGTCCGCTTCGGGGCGGCCCTTGAGGCCCTCCACCTCTGACGGAAGCGAGTCCGGATCGGTCTTGGCCTTGCGGATCTTCTTCAGGATCGCGTCGGCATCATCCATGAGATTGATGCGCGACAAATCCGACGGATCGGACTTCGACATCTTCTTGGTACCGTCCTTGAGCGACATGACGCGCGGTGCCGGCCCCTCGATCAGCGGCTCGACGAGCGGGAAATAGGCATGGATCGGCTCCTCGCCGACCACCATGTCGACGCCGGTGCCGGAGGCCCGTATTTTGTCCTGGAAGTCGATGTTGAACTTTTGGGCGATATCCCGGGCGAGTTCGAGGTGCTGCTTCTGGTCGTCGCCCACCGGCACGTGCGTGGCCCGGTAGACAAGGATGTCGGCCGCCATGAGGCTAGGATAGGCCAGGAGGCCGAGGGACGCGTTCTCGCGGTCCTTTCCGGCCTTGTCCTTGAACTGCGTCATCCGGTTCATCCAGCCGATACGGGCGACACAGTTGAAAATCCACGCCAGTTCCGCGTGCTGGGGCACCGCCGACTGATTGAAGACGATATGCTTCACGGGGTCCACGCCGGAGGCGATGAAGGCCGCGGCAATCGAGCGTATCTGGTTGCGCAGGTCATCATGGACCAGTTGCGCCGTTATGGCGTGAAGGTCGACGACGCAGTAGATGCAATCGTTGTTTTCCTGCAGGGCGACGAACTTGCGGATCGCGCCGAGATAGTTGCCGAGATGAAGGTTGCCGGTAGGCTGCACGCCGGAAAACACGAGCGGCTGAAAAGTGGTCATACTGTCCTCAATAGGCTGGTGGAGGGCCCCAGGCCCATCGGGCCATGTAGCTAACGCTCGGGCTTATGCACTTCCGCGTTTCAGCGATCAAGAGCGCAGGCGCGCGCAACCTGGCGTGGAGACGCCCCATTCCCGCCACAATTCGCCATCCCTTGCCTCAAACGTGCCGTCCGACAGCGCGCGGCGATTCCTGCGCTCGACTTGGATTTAAGCAAGCTCGCGACGTGATGCCGCATATTTGCATAGCTGCCTATATGCACGGTTGCATACTGAATTTCTTGCACTTTTGAAAATTCCTTCCACAAAATGCGCCCACGACGACGCTTGACGAAGGCGGCGTCGCGACGACCATGAAATCGCCTCAGAATAATCGTCCTTATTTAGGTCACTTTCCGGAAACATTTTCCGTCCCGCAGAGAGGGCCCGAGATGATTTTGGGCCGACATTCGGGGGATACCGTGCGCACTGTTACTCGTCTCGCGCTTGCCTCGCTACTTTCCATCGGCCTGAGCGGGGTGGCCGAAGCCGGCAGCGCGCAAAAGCGTCGCGGCAATCTTTTCAAGCACGACTATACCGCCGCCTACACGGTCCAGCGGGTCAGCGTCAGGACCAGTTGCTTTCCCTCCAAGCTGAAGGCGATCCTCGCGCATATCGCCGTCACGACAGGCAAGAAGCCGGTCGTGACGTCCGGCCATCGTCCGCGCTCCGGCCGGTCGCAGCACAGCAACTGTTATGCCGCAGACATCCGCGTTCCGGGGGTATCCGAAAGGACGATCCTGGCGGTCGCCGCGTCTGCTCCCGGCATCGGCGGTATCGGCCGATACTGCAACGGCCTCGTGCACGTGGACATCGGACCGAAACGCCGCTGGGCTCACTGCGGTAGGCGGAAATGACCCCTAGGCCTTCGGGCGCGTCCGCTTGAGGTTCCTACGGATCACGCCCACCTGGGCGCCGCCGATGAGGAAGGCGACCGGGAAGTAGACGATCACGGCAAGGCCGATCAGCCCGGCCAGCGCCCCGACCTGCTGGAGAAGCGACGCCTGTGGTGCGAGCCAGGGCGAGGCATAGGGTAGCGCATAGACCAGCGCCCCGGCCATCATTCCCGCCGAAACGATAAGCAGCAGGGTGCGGCGCAGGAGCGCCCATTCCCACGTCATGTCACCCCGCCAAAGCAGCGTCGAGAAAAGCAGGATCGTGTTGATCCAGCCTGCCGCCGCTTCCGCGGTGGCAATTCCGCGCTCGGCAAGGATCGGGAACAGGGTGATCGCCAGTCCCGAATTGACGATGACCGAGATGATGGTGAAGCGCATGGGGGTGCGGGTATCTTCCCGTGCGTAGAAGCCCGGCTGCAGCGCCTTGATCATCACGAAGCCGGGAAGCCCTATGCCGTAGATCGCAAGGATCGAGGCGACTACCGCCGTGTTCTCCGCGGAAAAGGCACCGCGCTCGTAAAGAACGCGGATGATCGGCTGGGAAAGGACCCAGAGGCCAGCCGCAGCCGGCAGCGTCATGAACAGCACGAATTCGAGCGACCGGTTCTGGATGCCCGCTGCCTCCTTCATGTGCCCGCCCTTCAGCGCGCGCGACAGTTCAGGCAGGAGGACCACGCCGACCGCCACCCCGACAACGCCCAGCGGCAGTTGATAGATGCGATCGGCATACTGGAGCGCCGCAATAGCTCCTTCCTTGCCGGACGCGATTGCCTGACCGATGATCTGGTTGATCTGCGTTATGCCGCCGGTGATTGCCGCCGGGACCGCAAGGATGAGGAGTCGCTTGACGTTGGGCGTCATCCGCGGACGGCGAAATCCGATGTTGATGCCGGCTTGGCGCACGCCGACATAGACGACCGCAAGCTGGAGAACACCGGCAACGAGGACGCTCCAGGAGAGATACCAGGCCGTCGCCAGCGGATCGGCCCCGTCCCACCAGGCATAGGCGAGCGCCGCGATCATTACGACGTTCAGGAAGACGGGCGCGATTGCGGCCGCGAAGAAACGATGCAGCGAATTCAGCATCCCGCTCATCATGGCGGTGAGCGACATGCACATGAGATAGGGGAACATGACCGCCGCAAGCCGGACCGTCAGCGCCGACTTTGCCTCGTCGCCGGCAAAGCCCGGGGCGATGATCCAGTCCACCAGCC
>JAEZHO010000111.1 GCA_023416545.1 Pseudomonadota bacterium | reverse complement strand
TTCCTGGCAACCGTGACCCGCGCCCGTCCCAAGATCGCCAACTATCCGTTCACGACGCTGCATCCCAATCTCGGGGTCGCCACGATCGACGGCCGGGAATTCGTGCTTGCCGATATCCCGGGACTGATCGAGGGCGCGCACGAGGGTGTCGGCATCGGTGATCGCTTCCTCGGTCACGTCGAGCGCACCCGCGTCCTTCTGCATCTGGTCTCCGCCCAGGAGGAAGACGTCGGCAGGGCTTACCGCACGGTAAAGTACGAGCTGGAAGCCTATGGCGGCGGGCTCGAAGACAAGCGCGAAATCGTCGCTCTGTCCCAGATCGACGTGCTTGACGACAAGGAACTCAAGAAGAAGGCGAAGGAACTGGCGAAGGCCTCGGGGACCGAGCCGTTTCTGATCTCGGCTGTCGCGGGCAAGGGCATGACCGATCTGCTGCGGGCGCTTCGCGACGTCATCGTCGAAGAAGCGGGCGAGAATACCGCGCTACCCGACCGGAGTTCCCGCTGGGCATCCCAGGACGCGGACGGGGAGCCCCAGTGAGCACGTCCCGGAAGCCGCTGACGCAACACAGGCGTATTGTCGTCAAGATCGGCTCGGCCCTTCTTGTCGACAGGCAGACGGGATTGAAATCGGCATGGCTTGATTCCATCTGCGACGATATCGCCGCGCTGCGGGCGCGCGACATCGACGTCCTGGTCGTGTCCTCCGGCGCGATCGCGCTTGGACGCACCGTCCTCGACCTTCCTGCCGGGACCCTGAAGCTGGAGGAAAGCCAGGCTGCCGCTGCTGTCGGGCAGATTGCTCTCGCAAGGGCCTGGTCCGAGAGCCTCTCCCGAAGCAACTCGATAGCGGGACAGATTCTGCTCACCCTGGGCGATACGGAAGAGCGGCGCCGCTACCTCAACGCCCGCGCGACAATCAATCAACTGCTCAAGATCGGCGCCGTGCCGATCATCAACGAGAACGATACGGTGGCCACGTCGGAGATCCGCTATGGCGACAACGATCGCCTGGCCGCCCGCGTCGCGACCATGACCAGTGCCGATCTGCTCGTTCTCCTATCGGACATCGACGGTCTCTACACCGCTCCGCCCCATCTCGATCCCAACGCCCGCTTCCTGGACACGGTCGCCGCGATTACGCCTGAGATAGAGGCCATGGCCGGCGGGGCGGCTTCCGAACTCTCCCGCGGCGGAATGCGCACCAAGATCGATGCCGGCAAGATAGCGACGAGCGCCGGTTGCGCAATGATCATTGCCTCCGGGAAGGAAGAGCATCCTTTAGCCGCGATCGACAACGGCGCGCGCTCCTCCTGGTTCGCGCCGTCCGGCAGTCCGGTCACCGCGCGCAAGACCTGGATCGCCGGACAGTTGCAGCCGGCCGGCAAGCTCGTCGTCGACGCCGGCGCTGAGGCCGCACTGGGAAGCGGCAAGAGCCTGCTTCCGGCCGGTGTCGTCGCGGTCGCCGGCAATTTCCACCGCGGAGACACGGTGGCCGTGATCGGCGCGGACGGGCGCGAGATTGCCCGCGGGCTCGTCAGCTACGATGCCGACGAAGCGCGCCAGATTGCCGGCCGCAAGTCCGCCGAGATAGAAGCGATCCTCGGCTATCCGGGGCGCGCCGCCATGGTTCACCGCGACGACCTTGTGGTGACGCGATCCGGCGTCGGCCCGGGCGATTGCCCCAGTGACGTGAAGGATACCGCCGATGCTTGATCTGGTCACCAATGAGGCCGCGAACGTCGCTACCCTGATGAATGACATGGGGCGCCAGGCGAAGGCGGCCGCGAAGCAGCTTGCCGTGGCTTCAACCGAGGCCAAGAACCGGGCACTCAACGCGATGGCCGATGCACTTATTGCATCGAAGGACGAGATCCTGGCCGCCAATGCCGAGGACCTGCGCGCGGTCGAAGGCAAGGGGCTGCAGGGTTCCTTCATCGATCGCCTGACGCTTTCCGAACAATCGATCGCCGCGATGGCGCAGGGCTTGCGCGAAATCGCAGAACTGCACGATCCCGTCGGTGAGACCATCGCCGCCTGGGAGCGTCCCAACGGCCTCAGCATCGAGAGGGTGCGAACACCCCTCGGCGTCATCGGCGTGATCTACGAGAGTCGGCCCAACGTGACGGCCGATGCCGGTGCCTTATGCCTGAAGGCCGGAAACGCGGTCATACTCCGCGGCGGCTCGGATTCCCTGCACTCGTCCCGGGCGATCCATCAATGCCTCGTTAAGGGGCTGCGCGCAGCCGGCCTCCCGGAACATGCAATCCAGATCGTCCCGACCGGAGACCGTACCGCGGTGGGCGCCATGCTGACAGGCCTCGACGGCGCAATCGATGTCATCGTGCCACGAGGCGGCAAGAGCCTGGTGGCACGCGTGCAGAACGAAGCGCGCGTGCCCGTGTTCGCGCATCTGGAAGGCCTCTGCCACATCTATGTCGATGCCTCGGCCGATCTCGAGATGGCAAAGCGCATCGTCGTCAATGCCAAGATGCGCCGGACCGG
>JAEZHO010000058.1 GCA_023416545.1 Pseudomonadota bacterium | reverse complement strand
ACGGCGCCGGCATCAACAAGAACATCGTCGCCGCTTCGCTCGAGGCGATCGTCTCGGCCGCCAACCGGGTGCTGGAAGAGCGGACGGCGAAGGGCTGACCTGCGTGCTTCACGGCGAAGTCCGGGGCAGGACGGCGGCGGGCGTGCTTCCGCTGGTCCTGCTTCACGGCTTCGGCGGAAGTGCCGCGGCCTGGCGTCCGCTTGCTGCGGAAATCGCAGGGGAGAGGCAGGTTATCGCCCTCGACCTGCCGAGCCATGGCGGCTCTCTCGGGACCCGCGCCGGGGGCGCGGGCTCCATGGCGAAGGCCGTGGCATCCAGCCTCCAGGGGCGGGGGATCGACCGCGTCCACGTGGCGGGCCATTCCATGGGCGGCGCGGTGGCCGCACTCCTTGCCCTCAGGCAACCGGAGCGCGTTTCAAGCCTGACGCTTCTGGCGCCGGGCGGTTTCGGAACGGCGATCAACGGGCCCGCGCTGCATCGCTATGCGTCGGCGGATGATCGGGAAACCATGACGGATGCGCTCCGGGCCATGTGCGGCCCAGGTCACTCGGTGAGCGAGGACGTCATTTCGGACCTGCTGGAAGCCCGCGCACCTGCCGGGGCGACCCAGGCGCTCCTCGCCATCCTCGACGTCATCCTGACCGATCCCGGCGGAGGGGTGCAGGGCGTCCTGCCGGTCGAGGAACTCGGAACCCTCCCCATGCCGGTCACGGTCCTCTGGGGTGAGGCCGATCCGGTCCTGCCGGTCTCGCAGGCCGATGGTCTTCCGCCGAACGTCGAGGTGCGGCGATTGCGGGGGGCGGGGCATATGCTGATCGAGGAGCGGCCGCGGGAAGTGGCCGACGCCATTCTCGCCACGATGGCGCGGGCGGGCTGAAGGGCGTCAGATCAGGCCGGCTGCCTTGGCGGCGATTTCGTCGAGCGAGGCCGCGGAGGAGGGCCCGACCACGACATAGGTCGCCGTGGCGCTTTTCCACGATACCAGCGCGATATTGTCCCGGATCAGTTCGGAGAAGCCGTCCTCGTTGGGACGGTTCTTGCGGAAGAGGAGAGAGATCACCTCGCTGTCGGCGGAGGTGTAGACCAGTTGCCCGACCGGCATTCCGCCGGCCACGAGCATGCGCGCGCCGATGAAGGTCAGGCCGTTTTCCGAGAGGTCGGGAATGCGGAAGTTCACGCCGGTATTGCCGAGCAGCCATTCGATGATGGCAGCGGGTTCTGACGCAGGCAGTTCGGCCAGCCGTCCCTCCATGCGCGAAAAGGTCCGGTAGTGGGCGACGACGTCGTCCAGCCACGGATCGCCGGCGTCGGCAATCAGCGGCGAAGGCGGTGCGGCGGGCTTGAGCGCGGCCATGTAGCCAAGCCCTCCGCCCAGGACGAAGGTCAGGAGACAGACCGCCGCGACGCGCGGGATGGTGAGCGCGACTTCCCAGCGCGGGGAGGGAAGCCGGACCGCCTTGCGGGTCTGCGGTCCCGACCTGATGCGGCGAACGAGGTCGAGCGGTACCGGCTCCTTCAGGATGTCGTCAAAGATTTCGCGGCCGCGGAGATTTCCGAGCGTCATCGTTTCGCGCGTCTCGTGCAGGTGGGCCTTCTTCAGTTCGACAATATCGTCGCCCGGATCGGCGATCTCGCCGTCGAGCTGGCGGCTGACGGCCAGGCGGAACGCACGGGTATCCCTCGACATCTTCACGCGCGACGCTCCTTCACGTCCGGGGCGAGGGTCGCAAAATAGAGGCGCGCCTCGCAGAGCCGCGACGCCACGTCCTCGACCGAGAGATCCAGGATGGAGGCTGCCTCGGCATATGACAGTCCTTCGACCTCGACGAGGAGGAAGCTTGCCGCAAGGCCTTCGGGGGCGCCCAGTACGAGCGACTGGCATGCCGATGGCTCGGAGGGCCGGCGTTCGGCCGGACCGCCGGCAGCATGTGCTGCGGCCAGCATGCGCATGGAGGCGAACAGATGGAGATCGAGCCGCTGCGCGCCGTCCGGCAGTTCCCCCGTCCGCAGCTTCGAGCAGGCGCCCAGCACCAGATCGTCGGCGCCGGCAAGGTCGGAGGCCAATGTCAGTGCGAAGCGCCGGAGGCGCGGGAGAAGGGAGACGAGTTCTCGTCTCGGATCAGCGTATGCGGATGGTTGCGCCATGCGACAGGGACAGCCTTGGGTTAGGTATGCGACGCGGTTAGGGGGAATTTATGAATCGAATGTGGCGATTCGACAACTTTCGCGCCTAAATCATCCGGGCGACCTGCGCCACCGCCAGGGGGCGGACGGATTCGCCGTAGAAGCGGTGGCTCTGGTCGAGCGCGATGGCGTCGCCGGTCTCGTTCAACCCGTAGCGGTCGCAGACGAGGTTCCAGGCACCCGGTTCGCCCGAAAGCGTGAAGAGATTGTAGGCCGCCGGGGGCTTGTGGCCGCCGGGCCCCTGCGAGGCGGAGGCGATGCCGACGACCGGCACCTGGCCTTTCGGGGTCCTCAGCCAGTAGACGGTGTTGAGGTGGGTATGGCCGTGCAGCACGAGTTCGGCTCCGCCGGTCGAGATTGCGGCGGCAAAACGGCGGATGCCTATCATCCGCTTGTGGGAGGGGGCAGCCCCCCGGATCGGCGGATGGTGGATGAGGACGACCCGGAAGAGACCCTCGTCGCCGGCCTTCTTCAGGAGGTTCACGGTCTCGCGGGCCTGGCGGGGGCTGAAATAGCCCGATGCCGAGAAGGGCGGGGTTGCGACGGATGTCGAGCAGCCGATGATGGCGACCGGGCCGCGGCGGCGGATGGTCGGGAAGACCTTGGTCTCATCGTCCCAGCTGCGCGTCCCCTCGTCGCCGATGATATAGGGGTACCAGGCCTTGACGGCGCGATCGTGCGCGCCGCGCACATAGGCGTCGTGGTTTCCCGGCACCACGGTCGTATCGGCAGGATCGCCGATCATCTCGAGCCATTCGGCGGCCAGCCGGATTTCGATGCCGGTCGCGAGGTTGACGAGGTCGCCGGTGATCGCGAGATGGTCCGGTTCGCGGGTGCGCAGGTCGCTCAGCAGCAGATCGAGCGTATTGACGAAAAGGTGCTTGCGCCGGTTCCGGTGCCAGTTCACAAAACCGGTTATGCGTTTCGAGAACAGCTCACGCAGCGTGAGTTGCGGAAGCGGACCGAGATGGATGTCGGAGATATGGGCAAACTTGAACATGTCGCAGACATAACGCATGAGCGGCCAATTCGTTATCCCTTTTCTCCATACACGAGGGCGTGAGATGTCAGGGCAGGGGATCCCGGAACTGAGCGGCCTGAAGAGCCGTGTGGTTGTCTGGCTTTTCCACAACGTCTTCTTCCTCAGGAGGGGCATGACGCTCGGCGTGCGCGCCGCCTGCTTCGACCGGGACGGACGCATCTTCCTCGTGCGCCATACCTATGTTCCGGGATGGTACCTGCCGGGCGGCGGGGTCGAGCGGCACGAGACGGCGATGCAGGCCCTGGAAAAGGAACTCCGCGAGGAGGGAAACCTGGTGATGACGGCGCCGCCGGTTCTCTTCCACGTCTACTATAACCGGGGGGTCAGCAAGCGCGACCATGTCCTGTTCTACCGGGTGGAGGTCGAGCAGACGGCGCCCAGGAAGCCGAACCGCGAGATCGCCGAAAGCGGCTTCTTTGCTCTCGACGACCTGCCGGAGAACGTCACCTCCGCCACCCTTCGGCGCGTCCGGGAAGTGGCGGGGCAGGAGCCGCCATCCGACATCTGGTAGATCAGGCGGCCGAAGCCCCGAGGCCTGACCGCCGGTGGGGCGCATCGAGGTCGAGGACCGGACCGAGCGGCACAATGCCGGTCGGATTGATGGTCTTGTGGCTGCGGTAGTAGTGGCCCTTGATATGATCGAAGTGCACCGTCTCGGCGACGCCCGGCACCTGGTAGAGATCGCGAAGATAGCCGTCGAGATTGGGGTAGTCGGCGATGCGGCGGATATTGCACTTGAAGTGCCCGACGTAGACGGCGTCGAAGCGGACGAGCGTCGTGAAGAGCCGCCAGTCCGCCTCGGTGATCCTGTCGCCGAGGAGGTAGCGGCTGGTCGCGAGGCGACTGTCCAGCATGTCGAGCGTCTCGAACAGACGGACGACGCTTTCCTCATAGGCGTCCTGCGTGGTCGCGAAGCCCGCCTTGTAGACGCCGTTGTTTACGGTGTCGTAGACGATGGCATTAAGGTCATCGATCTCCCGGCGCAGGTGCTCCGGGTAGAAATCGTCGGTCGAGCCGGTCAGGTCGTCGAAGGCGCTGTTGAACATGCGGATGATCTCGGCGCTCTCGTTGGAGACGATCGTTTCCTGCTCCCTGTCCCAAAGCACCGGGACGGTGACCCGGCCCGAGTAGTGCGGATCGGCCCTGAGATAGACCTGATAGAGGAAATCCGAATCGAACAGGGCGTCGCCGGTCGAGCCGCTGCCGCGCTTGAACTCCCAGCCGTTCTCCAGCATCACATAGTCGACGACGGAGACCGAGATGAGGTCCTCGAGCCGCTTCAGCTTGCGGAAGATCAGCGTGCGGTGGGCCCAGGGACAGGCGTAGGAAACGTAGAGGTGGTAGCGCCCGGGCTCTGCCTTGAAGCCTCCGTCGCCGCTCGGGCCGGGCGCGCCGTCCCGGGTGATCCAGTTGCGGAACCGGGAGCGCGAGCGCTCGAAACGTCCCTTCGTGGATTTCGTGTCGTACCAGACGTCCTGCCATTCACCGTCGACCAGCCTGCCCATGGAATTCTCCTCTTACCCAGGACATAATTGCGCCAGCCGGCACGAATTGCGAGAGCCGGACGATGAACAGTGCGTTTTTGCCTTGGCGGGGAAATTATTTGCTGCTATTGCGCTTGCCACAATTCAGGAACCCTCCATGACCGAAGCACGGGCACTGCGACGACGCTGATCCTCCGACGTGACGCTCCACGAGCGCCGCCGCCGATCACTCGTTTCCTGCATCCCAAGGCTTCCGGTTCACCATGGCTCCGCAACTCTCGCCCAAGCACGATCTTGTCTACCTCACCGAGGACGCTTCGCATGACGACGTCATCGAGCTGATCAACGCCGAGGCGTTCGGGCCCGGGCGGCATGCGCGTGCGGCAGCCCGCATCCGCGAGCAGGGTCCCCATGACAGGTCGCTCTCCTTTGTCTGCGCCGATGACGGGGAGACGATCGCATCGGTGCGGATGACACCCGTGACCGCGGGCTCGGTTAAGGGCCATCTTCTGGGGCCGCTTGCCGTGCGCCCCTCCCACAAGAACCGGGGGATCGGCCGCGAACTGGTGCGGATCGCCATCGAGGCTGCGCGCCGCGCCGGCTCCGAAGGCGTGATCCTGGTGGGCGATCCTCCCTATTACATGCCGCTCGGTTTCGAGAAGGTCGCCTATGGCGCGCTCGCCTTTCCGGGCCCGGTCGATCCGGCACGTGTGCTCATCGTGCCGATGGGTCCCGATGCCCATGAGCGCCTCAAGGGAACAATTTGCTGGCGGGACCAGACCACATCCTCTATGGGGGCTTGAGACCGCGGGATATCCGGCGCGTTCGTCGACACAGGGGATGGTGGCATGACGACAGTGACCATAGACGAGGCGCTCGACCGCGCCGGTGCAGGGACCTACCAGAAGCGACTGATCGGAATATTCGGCCTGGTCTGGACAGCCGACGCCATGCAGGTGCTGGCGGTCGGCTTCACGGCGGCCTCGATCGCCGCGACCTTCGGGCTCACGGTTCCCCAGGCGCTCCAGACCGGAACGCTGTTCTTTCTCGGCATGCTGGTCGGAGCGATCGGGTTCGGCCGGCTTGCCGACCGGATCGGCCGGCGGAACGTGCTGATCGTCACCGTTCTTGCCGATGCCGTCTTCGGCACGCTCTCGATCTTCGCGCCGGACTTCACCATCCTGCTTCTCCTCCGCTTCCTGACGGGGGTGGCCGTCGGCGGCACGCTGCCGGTCGACTATGCGATGATGGCGGAGTTCCTGCCGGCGCGAAACCGCGGGAGGTGGCTCGTGCTGCTGGAGGGCTTCTGGGCGCTCGGCACGCTGATCGTCGCGCTCGCGGCCTGGGTGACGAGCCTTATCGGCGTCGAGGATGCCTGGCGCTACATCTTCGCGGTGACGGCGCTTCCGGCGCTGATCGGCTTCGGCCTGCGCTTCCTGGTGCCCGAATCGCCGCTCTACCTGATGCGGACGGGACGGGCCGACGAGGCGAAGTCGATCATCGACCAGATCCTGGTGACGAACGGCAAGCAGACGCTGCCGGCGAGCCAGCAGCTCGCCCAGCCGGCGCCGGTTCGGGAGGTGAAGATCTTTTCCGGCGAACTTCGCCGGCGCAGCGTCCTGATCCTCGCCGTGTGGTTCCTGGTGTCGATTTCCTATTACGGGGTCTTCGTGTGGATGCCCCCGAAACTGGCGGGCGAGGGCTTCGGATTTGTCCGCGGCTACGGCTTCCTCGTGCTGATCGCGCTCGCCCAGCTTCCCGGCTATGCGCTGGCGGCCTACGGGGTCGAGAAGTGGGGACGGCGGCCGACGCTCGTCGGCTTCTGCCTGCTCTCGGCGGCGGGATGCTTCCTCTTCGTCGTGGCGAGCGGCAGCATCGTGGTCGGGGCGTCGCTGCTGATCATGAGCTTCGCGTTGCTCGGCACATGGGGCGCCCTCTACGCGTTCACGCCGGAACTCTTTCCGACGGCGTCGCGGGCGACGGGCATGGGAGCGGCCGGCGCGATGGCCCGTTTCGGCGGACTGATCGCGCCCTCGGCGATGGCCTTCGTGGTGGCGCAGAGCTTCGGGCTGGCAATCGCCGTCTTCGCGGGGCTGCTGGTGATCGCGGCGGTCGCGGCCTTCATGATCGACGCGGAAACCCGCGAGCTTTCGCTCGCCTGACGCCGGTCAGAGACGCTTCTTGAGCCAGGTGACGGAATGGCCTCCGCCGAGGCCGTCCAGCCGCCCGATCGGCTCGTAGCCCTGCTTCAGGTAGAAGGACAGGGCCGAAGGGTTCATGGTGTCGAGATAGGCGCCGACGCAGCTGCGGTTGCGGGCCTCGTCCTCTGCCATAGCAAGCAGTCTCTTCGCCACTCCCCGGCCGCGAAGGTATTCGGGAATGAACAGCAGCTGCACGTAGAGCCAGCCGCGCCCGGTTCTGCCGAGAAGCCCGCCTTCCGGCTCGCCCGCCTCGTCGCGCAGGATGATGGCGAGATCCCTGCGGTCCATCGGCCCGAAATTCTCGATATTGTAGGCCTGCAGGCGGTCGAGGATCGCCTGTTCCTCCTCGGGCGTGAAGTGGTCGGTAATCGTCAGTTCGGGCAACATGGGACAGCCGATCGGTTCGGGAGGCGTGCGCAATAGCAGCCGCGACCGCGTGGCGGAAGCCCGAAAGGGCGATATCGCTAGCGGCCTTCGCGCCACCACATGGCGGCGATGGCGAAGAGCAGGATCGACAGCCCGCCGAAGCCTGCAAACAGCGGGATCGTGTTGATGCCGCGCAGCACCGTCTCGTCGGTGAGGCGGATGACCATGCGGTTGCGATCCTGCACGCGAACCGCGCCGCGCACCGGAAGGATGTCCGGCACGGACAGGCTTTCTCCATCGGAGACGCGCGTCACGAGGCCCCTGGTCTTCTCGGCATAGGGGGCAAGGGTCTCCTCCGTCGAGATCATCGCCTTGAACTCGGGCGCATCGACGGTGCCGACATGGACGAGGGCGGAGATGTCGCCGTTCCTCACCTCGAACAGGCCGGTTTCCTCCATCCGCCGTTCGAACCGGTAGAGACCGGGGCCGGTCTCGGCGAGGGGGACGGTTTCGCTGCGGCCGGAGGGATAGGTGATCGTCGCGGGACCCGGGTCGTCGCCGATCGTCTGCCGGGTCACTTCCAGGCTGCGTCCGATCGCGCGCGCGGTAAGCGCCTCCTCCTCGAGGTCCGGTTCCTTCATCAGCCAGTGGGCGATGCGGCGATAGAGCGAGGCATGCGGGCCGCCGCCTTCGAAGCCGCGGGCCCAGAGCCAGCCGTGGTCGGAGAGGAGCATGGCCACGCGGCCCTCCGCCTCGCGGTTGAGGACGAGAAGCGGCCGGCCCTGGTCGGCGAGCATGACCGTTTCTCCCTGGGGTGCGGCCACGTCGATCGACCGGAACCAGCGGCCCCAGGCGGGCGGCTCGTCGCCGGAGCCGTCGAGGCCGCGGGTCACCGGGTGCTTCTGGCCCTCTTCGGACAGGCGAGGGTAGAAGCCGGCATTGTGGATGTTTCCGGTCGGTTCGGCGGGGAGGACCTGTGAGAGCGGGGTGGCCGCGATGGAACTCTCGCCGGCATGCTCGGGGCCGGCGGCGATCAGGAGCGCGCCGCCGTTCTGCACATATTGGGCGATGTAGTCGTAGTAGAGGATCGGCAGCACATTGCGGTGCGTGTAGCGGTCGAAGATGATGAGGTCGAAGTCCTCGATCTTCTCGACGAAGAGTTCACGCGTGGGGAAAGCAATCAGCGACAACTCGTTGATCGGTGTGCCATCCTGCTTTTCCGGCGGCCGCAGGATGGTGAAGTGAACGAGATCGACGGCGGTGTCGGATTTCAGGAGGTTCCGCCAGGCGCGCTCGCCCGCATGCGGCTCTCCGGAGACAAGGAGCACGCGCAGGTTCTGGCGAATGCCGTCGATCAGGTGGACGGCCCGGTTGTTGACCGCCGTCACTTCGCCGGGGACTTCGGCGACCGAGAACTCCATGACATTGGTGCCGCCGCGCGGGACGGTGAAGGATAACGGAATGTCGGCGCCCGGCGCTCCCTGGAGCGTGGCGATCTCCTCGCCGTTCATCCGCACCGTGACATCGGCCGGAGCGCCGGTGCCGCGGCCATCGTCGAAGACCCGGAGGGTCATTTCCTGCTCTTCGCCGACAATCCCGAAACGGGGCGCGCGCGTCACGGCCACCCGACGGTCGAATTCGTCGGGGTGACCGGTGATCAGCCCGTGCAGCGGCGCATCCATCCCCAGTTGCTGGTCGCCCTCGGGGAGGTCGTGGATCTGTCCGTCGGTGAGGAATACGGCGCCGCCTAGACGGGCGGGGGGAACGTCGGACGTCGCCGATGCGAGGGCGGAGAAGAGGCGCGTCGACGGCGTCTCGGTGTCCGGGTCGTCGGAGACGTCGACGATCCGCGTCTCGATACGCGGAAAGCGGGCGAAGCGTTCCTGCAGGACGGCGAGCGCCGCATCGGTCTGGTCGTGCCGGGCGGGCATGGCCTGGCTCTGCGACCGGTCGACGACGATCGGGACGACGGTCGAAAGCTGTTCGCGGTCTTCCTGCATCAAGATGGGATTGGCCAGCGCCATGAGCAGTGCCGCAAGCGCCACGGCGCGCAGGCTTGCGCCGCGAATGCCGCGCCACAGGCTGAGCACCGACAGGAGGACGGCGACGACGGCGAGTGCCGCGAGGACCGGCCAGGGGAAGAATGGTGCAAATCCGATGTTCACGATGCCACTCCTACTGGCCCAGCCGTTCCAGGAGGTCCGGGACGTGGACCTGGTCGGACTTGTAGTTGCCGGTCAGCATGTACATCATAATGTTGACGCCCGCCCGGTAGGCATATTCGCGCTGCATGCCGTCCGCGGGGACGGTCGGGAGCACGGAATTGCCCTGCATGTCGACCGCCCAGGCGCCGGCGAAATCGTTGGCGGTGATCAGCAGCGGCGTCACGCCGTCGCCCGTGGACGACAGTTCGCTGTTGGTCTGGGCCGCCTCCTGGCGTGCCTCCACCCAGAGCGGGCTGCCGGAATAGCGGCCGGGAAAGTCGTTCAGCAGGTAGAAGGCGCGGGCCAGCACATGGTCTTCGGGCGTCGGCTCCAGCGGCGGGATGTCGATATTGGCGAGGATCGCCTGGAGGCGCTCGCCGTTCGGCGTGGTCGCGCCGTAGCTGTCGAGGCCGGAGAACTGGTCGCGCGTATCGAAGAGGACCGTCCCGCCGTTGCGCATATAGGCGTCGATCCGCGATATGGCGGCCGGCGAGGGCATGGGCGCATTGGCGGAAACCGGCCAGTAGATGATCGGGTAGAAGGAGAGTTCGTCGGTGGCGATGTCGAGACCCACCGGCTCCCCAGGTTCCAGGGTGGTGCGATAGGTGAGGAACTGGGTAAGCCCTTCCAGTCCCTGTTCCGACAGGCGGTCCACCTCTGCTTCGCCGGTCACGACATAGGCGAGATGCGTCGTGTCGAGGCGTTGCATGACGAGGTCATCGCCGGGCCTTGCATCCTGCGCATGTCCGGCCTCGGGCGCGGAGAGGAGCCAGAGTGCTGCCAGAGCCGCAACGGCGGGAGCCGCCCGGCGCGAGAAGCGCGGCAGGCGGGAAAACGCGCCGTTGATGAAGAGGACCGCGAGGCTGTCCAGAAGGATCAGGGCAAAGGCGATGGCGAAAAGGAGCGGCCGGAGCGAGGTCGCTTCCTCGCCGATCAGCGTCTCCCGGACCACCGGTCGGCCCGAGAGCACGGGATCGAACGGGGAAAGCTCGGTGCCGGCGGCCAGCAGGTTGACGGCGGTGAACCCGTCCTCGCTGCCGTAGAGACCCGGCGGATGGTCGAAGCTCGCGACCGGGACCTCGCCCGTCGCGACGGAGATCGGCTTGGCGGTGCCCGTCTCGCTCGACAGGATGCCGTCGGCGCCGAGGAGCCGGTATGGGGGAAGGCTGACCCCGGCTTCGGTTCCGCCGGTCGTCGTCGCGCCGCCGGCCCGCGCCATCTGCACGAGGCGGCGCAGCATTTCCACGAAGTTTCCGGAGAGCGGCAGGTTCGACCACGTGGCCTCGGCGCTCGTGTGGAAGAGGACGATGCGGCCTGCCTCCTGGTCCCGGGTGGTCACCAGCGGCGTCCCGTCGGCGAGGCTCGCCCAGGTGCGCTCGGCGAGGTCAGGCGAGGGTTCGGCCAGTACCTGTCGGCTGATCGTGATGTCGGAGGCGCGGGGCATTCCGGCGAAGGGACCGAAGTCGGGGAAGTCGGCGAGCGGCTGGGGTTCCGACCAGGACAGAGCGCCGCCGAGCGTGCGTTCGCCCTGGCGCAGCATGACGGGCACCAGCGGATCGTCGGCGGGGGCGGCGGCCAGGCGGGGGCCGGCGAAACGGATCAGCGTCCCGCCGCGCGAGATCCACTCCATGATCGGGTCGTAGGTACCGGCCGGAAGCCGTCCGATATCGGCCATGATGATTGCCGAGGGATTGAGCGCAAGCACCTGCGGAATGGAGGTCGAAAGGTCGGCCGTGGTCGGCTCGATCAGGTCCGCATAGGGCTCCAGCGCCCGGCTGATATAATAGAGCGGCTGAAGCAGCGGCTGGAAATCGTCGCCGACCTCGCCCGACAGCAGCGCGACCCGGCGGCGCTTGAAGCCGTCGTCGAGGAGATGGGCGGCGCCCGCTGTGGCGATGCCGTCGATCCCGAGACGGGCAAAATCGTTGCGCAATTCGAACGGCGCCTCGATCTCGGCGGTGGCCGTCGCGGCTCCGGATGCGAACCGCAGCGTTCCGGAGGCGAGCGGCCGGCCCTTGATGTCCAGGGCATTGATCGTGACGTCGCGGGGAGCGGGCACCGGCAGTCGCGTCG
>JAEZHO010000056.1 GCA_023416545.1 Pseudomonadota bacterium | reverse complement strand
ACGAGCACAAGCGGGCCGTCGCCGCTCAGCGATCCGGTGCGGGGGTTGAGGACCGGATTGGCGATCGCCAGGATGAGGGCGGCAGCCAGCATCATGCGCAGCAGGGTCAGCCACCACGGGCTCTTGGAGGGCGTTTCCTCCCGCTTGAGGACCCCGGCGAGGATGCGCAGCGGCGGGAAGACTTCCGCCTTCGGACGCGGCGGCGTCAGCCTGAGCAGCCACCAGATGAGCGGCAGCGCCAGGAGGCCGAGCAGGATCGCGGGACTGGCGAAGGCGAAGGCGCTCATGGGCGACCTCCGACCATGCCGCCCGCCGGCATGCCGGAGAGATGGCCGTGCACCGCCACCAGCGCCTCGGAGGCGAGATGGTCGGTGCGATGGAAGGCGAAGCTCCAGCCCAGCCGCCGCAGGGCCTCGCCCATCAGTTCCCGGCGCAGGAGATAGGCCTGGCGGTAGTCGTCGCGGATCGTCTCGGCGCGGCCGGCCACGAGCTTTTCGCCCGTTTCGGGATCCCGGAATTCGGTGCGGCCCGCATAGGGGAAGCTTTCCTCGGCGGGATCGGCGATCTCCACCACGTGGCCGCGCAGGCCGCGCCGGGCAAGCGGCGAGAGCCGGGCCATGATCAGGTCCGGGTCATCGAGAAAGTCGCCGATAAGCACGAGGTCGCTGTGTCCGCGAACCATTGCCGTATCCGGCAGGCCGCTGGTCGGCGGCGCGTGCATGATGGCGGTGGCGAGCCGTTCGGCGGCGTTGCGGGCGGAGACGGGCTCCATGACGCCGGGGCAGCCGATCCGCTCGCCAGAGCGAGCGAGGATTTCCGCAAGCGCCAGCATGAGGACCAGGGCCCGGCTTTCCTTGGAGACCGTCCCGAAGGTCGACTTGTACATCATCGACGGGGAGAGGTCGCACCAGAGCCAGACCGTATGGGCGGCCTCCCACTCGCGGTCGCGGACATAGGTATGGTCGTCGCGGGCGGAGCGGCGCCAGTCGATGCGGGACAGGCTTTCGCCTTCCGAATAGGGCCGGAACTGCCAGAAATTCTCGCCGATGCCGCGCTTGCGGCGCCCGTGCCAGCCGGCGATGACCGTGTTGGCGATGCGTTTGGCCTCGACCATGCAGTCCGGCACGAGGGCCGCGCGCGCCCGGGCGCGCGACAGGACCTGGCTGCCGGAAGTCTGCTGGACGATCTCGCCGATGGGTGCCACGCGCGATCCCTTCTATGGCCGCAGGTTCAGCCGCGGGCCTGCCGCACGAGGCCGGCGACGACATCGCGGACGGACATGCCTTCGGCACGTGCCGCAAAGGTCAGCGCCATGCGATGCTGGAGGACGGGTTCGGCAAGCGCATAGACGTCATCGAGCGATGGCGCGAGGCGGCCCTGGTAGAGGGCGCGGGCGCGGGCGGTGAGCATCAGCGCCTGGCCGGCGCGGGGACCCGGTCCCCAGGCGACGTTCTTGTCGGTGGTGGCATTGCCATGGCCGGGGCGTGCCGAGCGGACGAGTTGCAGGATCGCGTCCACCACCTTGTCGCTCACCGGCATCTGGCGGATCAGCGACTGGATTTCCTGGAGGCGGGCGGAATCGATGACGCCGCGGGGACGGGCTTCCGCGCCGCCGGTGGTCTCCAGCAGGATCTGGCGCTCGGCGTCGAGTTCGGGATAGAGGACGTCCACCTGCAGGAGGAAGCGGTCGAGCTGGGCTTCCGGCAGGGGGTAGGTGCCTTCCTGCTCCAGCGGGTTCTGCGTGGCGAGCACGTGGAAGGGCGAGGGCAGGTCGTAGCGCTGCCCGGCGACGGTGATGTGATATTCCTGCATGGACTGCAGAAGCGCCGACTGGGTGCGCGGCGAGGCGCGGTTGATCTCGTCGGCCATCAGCAGCTGCGCGAAGACCGGGCCCTTCACGAAGCGGAAGGAGCGGCGTCCGGTCTCGTCCTGGTCCATCACTTCGGAACCGAGGATATCCGACGGCATCAGGTCGGGGGTGAACTGGATGCGGCTGGAATCGAGACCGAGGACGGCGCCGAGGGTGGTGACGAGCTTGGTCTTGGCGAGGCCCGGGACGCCGACCAGCAGGGCATGGCCGCCGGAGAGGAGGGCGAGCAGGGTGTTTTCCACCACGCGTTCCTGGCCGAAGATCACCTTGGCCACCTCGTCACGAATGGCGGCGATGTCGGCGAGCGCCTGTTCGGCGGCGGCGATCACGGCCTTTTCGTCCGCAATGGTCTCGGTGGAATTCATCAGACCCATATCGCTCTCCTTGAGGCCCTACAGGATATGCCCTGGCGGCGGACGAATCATTGCGCAGGGGCAACCAGTTCCTGTGGAACAACTTATTACCGCATAAACGGCTGACAAGAACGCCTCGAATGACTATCTCGTGACAGAGATTGCTTAGAGCGGAACCGGGACTGAAAAATGGCAGGCGAGACCATTCAGACAGCGAGTGACGCCGCCGGCCTGGCCGCCATGATCTCCCGCGCGGCCGACCAGAAGGCAGGCGGAAAGCCCGGCCTGCCGCCCGTCGAGCGGTGGAACCCGCCGTTCTGCGGCGACCTCGACATGGAGATCCGCGCCGACGGCACCTGGTTCTACATGGGAACACCGATCGGCCGCCAGCCGCTGGTCCGGCTGTTCTCGACGGTGCTGCGCAAGGACGAGGACGGCAGGACCTACCTGGTCACGCCGGTCGAGAAGGTGGGCATCCGCGTCGAGGACGCGCCGTTCGTGGCGGTCGAGATGAACGTGTCGACGCGCGACGGCGAGCAGGTGCTGACGTTCCGGACCAATGTCGGCGACGTGGTGGAGGCCGACGGCGAGCATCCGCTCCGGTTCGTGATCGAGGGCGAGAACAGCGAGCTCAAGCCCTATCTCCTGGTGCGCGGACGGCTGGAGGCGCTCGTGTCCCGTCCGGTCATGTATGACCTCGCCGAACTCCGCGAAACGGTCGAGGCGGACGGAAGGGCGATGTTTGCGGTCCGCTCGGCGGGAGAGGTCTTTCCAATCATGCCCGCCTCGGAACTGGAAGCCCTTTCGCATGAGTGATGCACCGCTTTACTCGGCGGCCGGTTTCAGGGCACGGGCGCTGAACCAGAACGGCGGGCCGGTCGAACAGGCCTGGCGCGACCACGGCGACCACCTGCTCAATCCCGACCTCCTACCGGTGATCGAGGGCCTTCGCCTGAAGGATGCGGCGGTTCTCGTGCCGGTCGTCGACGACCGCGACGAGGCGAAGGTCATCTTCACCCAGCGGACCGCAACCCTTCGCAAGCATTCCGGCCAGGTGGCCTTTCCGGGCGGGGCGATCGATCCGGAAGATGCCTCGCCGGAGACGGCGGCGGTGCGCGAGGCGGAAGAGGAGATCGGCCTGTCGCCGGCCTTCGTGGAGCCCGTCGGGCGGCTGCCTGTCTATC
>JAEZHO010000466.1 GCA_023416545.1 Pseudomonadota bacterium | reverse complement strand
ACCGGCTGCAGTTCCGAATACTCCGAGGCCAGCCGCACATAGACGTCCGCGGCCGGACCCTCGGACATGCGGGCCTCGATCTCGCCGAAGCGGCGCTCCAGTTCGCGCATCTTCTCTACAGGAAGCTTCGCCACCCGCATCTACTCCATCTTGTTGTCGTCAGACCGGGATGCCGTTCTCGGCAGCGAACCGCAGCAGCAGTTCGCGCACAGGCTGTCCCGGCTGCCTGTCGTCCAGGGCCGTGTTCAGGGTTTCCATCAGCCTGTCCGCATCGAGGGACAGAAGCATGGCCTTGACCGGCCCGATGGAGGTGGGCGCCATCGAGACGGAGCGAAACCCGATCCCGATCAGTGCCATGGCGGAAAGCGGCTTCCCGGCCATCTCGCCGCAAAGTGTCAACGATGTCCTGTTGCGCTCCGCCGCTCTGACGATGTCGCGCAGCATCCGCAGGAACGGCCGGCCCAGCATGTCGAAGCGGTCGGAGACGCGGGCATTGCCCCGGTCGACGGCCATCGAGAACTGGAAGAGGTCGTTGGAACCCACGGAAACGAAGTCCACCTCCGCCATCAGCTCGTCCAGCTGCCACATCAGCGCCGGCACTTCCAGCATCGCCCCGAAGGAGAGCTTGCGCGGCAGGCTGTGGCCGAACTTCGAGAGGTGCTGGACTTCCTTCTGCAGGAGGTCGCGCACCGCGTGGATTTCCGCCACCTCGGTCACCATCGGCAGCATCATCCTGAGTTCCGCGTCGGCCGACGCCCGCAGCAGGGCGCGCAACTGCGTGCGCAGGAGGCCCGGGCGGTCGAGCGAAAGGCGGATCGCCCGCCAGCCGAGCGCCGGGTTCTCTTCCTCGTGGGCGCGGAAATAGGAGACTACCTTGTCGCCGCCGATGTCGAGCGTCCGGAAGGTCACCGGCATGCCGCCGGCCTGTCGGATGACGTTGCGGTAGAAGGCTTCCTGCTCCTCGAGCTTCGGCATGGTCGAGGCGATCATGAACTGCAGTTCGGTGCGGAAGAGACCTATCCCGTCGGCGCCCGATTCCGGCAGATGCGGCAGGTCGACGATCAGCCCCGCATTCATCATCAGGCTGATGCGCTTGCCGTCCCTGGTCACCGGCTCGACGTCGCGCAGGGCCCGGAACTGTTCCTGCCGGCGGGCGCGCAGCCGCACCTTTTCCTCGTAGGCCTTCAGCACGTCCGGCACCGGCCGCAGGTGAAGCTGCCCGTCGTCGCCGTCGATGATCGCCGCGTCGCCGTTTTCGGCGAGCGCCACCGCGCCGGCCGCCTGGCCGACCACCGGAATGCCCATAGCCCGCGCCACGATCACCACGTGGCTTGTGACGGCGCCGTCTTCCAGCACCAGCCCGCGCAGCCGCTCCCGCGGATAGTCGAGAAGTTCGGCCGCGCCCATGGCACGCGCGAAGATGATCGCGTCGGCCGGCAGGCCCTCGCCGATCGCCCGGCCGCTGAACCCGGTCAGCTGCCGCAGCAGGCGGTTGGCGAGGTCGTCGAAGTCGTGCATGCGCTCGCGCAGGTACGGATCGGTGAGGCGCATCATCCGCGCCTTTGTGTCGCTCTGCACCTTCTCGACCGCCGCTTCCGCCGTCAGGCCGTTGTGGATCGCCTCCTCCATCCGGCGCACCCAGCCCTGGTCGTAGGCGAACATCCGGTAGGTTTCGAGCACCTCGCGATGCTCGCCCTCGCTCGCCACGTCGCGGCGCGACAGCATGTCGTCGATGGAAATCCTGAGCGATCCCAGCGCCTCGGCAAGCCGCCGCACTTCGCTCTCGGCATCCTCGTTGAGAAGATTGGTCACCACCACGCGCGGCTCGTGCAGGATCACGTGCCCGAGGCCGATCCCCTCGTTATAGCCGTCGCCCCCGATCGTGACGGCGCGCGTCAGGTCGAGCTCCAGGCCCGGCTTGGTGATCTTCTTCAGCTCCCCCGTCGCAATCATCTCGGCAATCACCATGGCAGTCGTCTCGAGCGCCTCGACCTCATCCTCGCGATAGGTCCGACTCGCTCTGTTCTGGACGACCAGGACGCCCAAAGTGCGGCCCGCCCTCAAAATCGGCACGCCAAGGAACGAATGGTAGATTTCTTCACCGGTTTCAGGGAGATAGCGGAAGGCGGGATGGGCCTGCGCATCGGAAAGATTGAGGGGCTGCGCCGATGCGGCGATCGTTCCGACGAGGCCCTGCCCCATTTTCAGCTGGGACAGGTGGACGGCTTCCGGATTGAGACCCTCGGTGGCGTAGAGTTCCAGCACGCCGTCCGATCGAAGCACGTAGACCGAGCAGACTTCCGCCACCATGTTGCTGGCGATCTGGCGGACGATTCGGTCGAGACGCTCCTGCGGATCGAGCGGTTCCGCCATCAGTTCGCGCAACCGCCGAAGCAGAACACGCGGCCCGGCCGACAGGTCTCTCATCGGCGTCCTCGCTCCCGAAAAAGGTGCCCCATGCGTCAGGGGCAGCACCTTCCCGCGCGGGAAGGGCGGCACCGTCCGCTCATGATCAACTCTTATCGAGACCGTAGGCGGAATGCAAAGTCCGAACGGCAAGTTCGGAATAAGCGCCATCGATCAGGATGGAAATCTTAATCTCGGAGGTGGTGATCGCCTTGATATTGATGCCTTTTTCGGCAAGTGCCTTAAAAGCTTGCGCGGCAACGCCGGCATGGCTGCGCATGCCTATGCCGATCACCGACACCTTGCACAGGCCTGATTCGTTTTGGGCGACGTCGAAGCCGATCTTTTCCTTGTTGTCCTCGAGAATCTTCAGCGCCTTCTGCACGTCCCCGTAGGGAACCGTGAAGGTCATGTCGGTGCGCGACCCGTCCTCGGAAATGTTCTGGACGATCATGTCGACATTGATATGCGCTTCCGCCAGCGGCCCGAAGATGGCGGCCGAGACGCCGGGGCGGTCCGCAAGCCGGCGGAGCGAAATCTGCGCCTCATCCTTGGCATAGGCGATGCCGGTCACGACTTCCTGTTCCACGTTCTCATCCTCGTCGCAAATCAATGTACCGGGCGGGTTGATGAGGTCACCCATGCCCGGCGCATCGGGATCCTCGAAACTCGAACGCACGAAGGTGCGGACCTTGTGGACCATGGCAAGCTCGACGGAGCGAACCTGCAGGACCTTGGCGCCGAGCGACGCCATTTCCAGCATTTCCTCGAAGGTGATCTTCTTCAGCCGTCGCGCCTGCGGCACGACGCGCGGGTCGGTGGTGTAGACGCCGTCGACATCCGTGTAGATGTCGCAGCGGTCGGCCTTGACGGCGGCAGCGATTGCGACGGCGGACGTATCAGAGCCGCCGCGCCCGAGCGTCGCCAGCCGGTTGTCCGGCCCGATCCCCTGGAAGCCGGCCACGACGGCGACCTGCCCCTCGCCCATCCGGCGGATGATGTCGGAGCCGTCGATATCGAGGATGCGGGCAGCGCCGTGGGCATTGTCCGTCTTGATCGGGATCTGCCAGCCCTGCCAGGACCGCGCATTGACGCCCATCGACTGCAGCGCGATCGCGAGCAGCCCCGACGTCACCTGCTCGCCGGACGCCACCACGGCGTCATACTCGCGCGCGTCGTAGAAAGGGGAACTCGATCCGGCCACCTTGGGAATGTCCTGCACCCAGGCGACCAGTTCATTGGTCTTTCCCGACATGGCGGAGACGACGACGGCAACCTCGTTGCCGGCATCCACTTCGCGTTTCACATGGCGCGCGACATTGTGGATGCGCTCCAGATTGGCGACCGAGGTGCCGCCGAACTTCATGACGATGCGAGCCATGTTGACCAATACCACCCATTCGCCCCGGAGGGCGTCTGCATATGCTGCCTCGGGGGAGGCAGGAATTCGGGCGTCTCTTAGCGAAAAGGGAACATGCGCGCAATGGCACCGCGGGCGACAACCGTCCCCCTCAACAGTACGGGCTCCGCGAGGAGCCCGTACTGTTGGAAATCGGTTGGAAGCGGGCGATCGACGCCCTCAGCGCCGCAGGCAGCGCTCCTCGCCGGCGAAGCAGACCGTGCCGTCCGGACGGGTGATCACGCCGACGCGGTCGCCGTCGCGACGACGATCTCCGTCCCAGTCGCCGCGGCGGCCATCGCGGTCCCTGTCCTGGCCCCTGCCCCTGTCCCAGTCGCCCCGCCGTCCGTCGCGATCGAAGTCGCGCCGGTCACGGTCGCGCCATTCGCCTCTGTCGCGCCGGTCCCAGCGGTCACGGTCGCGGTAGAAGTCCCGGCCGCGATAGTGCCGGTCCCAGTAGTTGCCGACCTCGAAGGTGACGCTCGGAATGCCGAGGGGACGGTAGTGCTGGGGACCGACATAGACGCGGCGCTGTTGAAGGGTGGCCTGGACGTAGTTGCCAGAGACCCAGCCGCGACCGCCGCTGAAGGCGACGTCGCACCAGTTCACGCTGCTCATGCATCCGTAGATGGTGACGGGCGCGCCGTTCGGGATGACGGTAACGGTGGGGTAGGATGTGCTCGGACCCGATCGCATGTTGACGTTCGCGGTCGCAAAGCCCCGCACCGCGGCATCGGCGAGCGAGGGGACGGCGATCACTGCACCGAATGCGGCGACAGCACTGATAAGATGTTTCCTCACGTATTCTTCTCCTGGAAAGCCTCCGCCAGGCAACCAACCCGGCCGGTCCCGCAAAAATGTCGATACGGCGTCATTGTTCCCCTCGCGCCTGAACCCGCCATGAACATGGCCTTCATCCTCGCCCGCCCTCTGTGTGCCGGAGTTGCGCTGGCAAAGAACACCGAACGGGACACGTCGCGTGTCACATAAAAACTAAACACGAGACACACGACGTGTCCCGGCCGATCCCCGGTAGAACCGGGGAATTAAAAGAGTTCAACCGTCCTGCTCCGGAAGGACGCAGAAAGATCCCCGGAACGCCAAGGGAGGAGTCCGTCCTTTTCACTGGCGCCCTTTCACCAGCCTCAAGGACGAGACGATGACCGCAGACATGACCGACTACGAAAAGATGCGGGCAGCCAGGCACGAGGCGCTCTGCCGCATGACCGCCAGCCTATCGACGATCAGGCTGACCTGCCGCTTTCGCCGGTGCCGCCGCGACCGCATCTGCAAGGGACCGCTGGTCCTCTCGAACCACCAGGCGCTGCATGTCGAGGTGCAGCGCATGATCGGACTGAGCGGCAATGCCTGCGCGACTCTGCCGTCCTGTGTCGACCGCCTCCCCCACGCGCTTATGAGCTGTTCAGGAAGGGAATGAGCGACTTCGCTGAGGACATGGCCCGGTGGCCAGAGCTCGATCCATGGGATGTCATCCATGACGCCGCCCGGCTTCTCGGCAGGCGCCCCTTGACTTCCGGCCCCGATCGTCCGACCTCAGGCGCAGATCCCGGAGATGATGCCCCATGACCGATGCCGCAAAGACGACGATTGACCAGAGCGAAGTCGACCGATTCTCCGCCATGGCGGCGGAATGGTGGGATCCCACGGGCAAGTTCAAGCCGCTCCACAAGTTCAACCCCGTACGTCTGGCCTATATCCGTGACCGGGTGGCCGAAAACTTCGGCCGCGATCCGAAGGCGCACCTGCCGCTTTCCGGGTTGCGGGTCCTCGACATCGGCTGCGGCGGCGGCCTTCTCTCCGAGCCGGTTGCCCGCATGGGCGCGACCGTGGTGGGCGCCGACCCGTCCGAGAAGAATATCGGGATTGCCTCGACCCATGCCGCCGAGACCGGCACGAGCATCGACTACCGCGCCGTGACGGCCGAGCAATTGCAGGAGGCCGGCGAGATGTTCGACGTCGTCCTCAACATGGAAGTGGTCGAACACGTCGCCGACGTCGACTTCTTCATGCGCACCTGCGCCTCCATGGTGAAGCCGGGCGGCCTGATGTTCGTCGCCACCATCAACCGCACGATGAAGGCTAGGGCGCTCGCCATCTTCGCCGCCGAGAACATCCTGCGCTGGCTGCCAAGGGGCACGCACCAGTACGAGAAGCTTGTTCGACCGGATGAACTGGAAGCCCCCCTTGAGGCGAGCGGCATGGACATCGTCCACCACACCGGGGTCTTCTTCAATCCGCTGCAGGACCGCTGGAACCTCTCCCCGGACATGGACGTCAACTACATGCTGATGGCGAAGAAGCGGGGATGACCCTAGTTGGCATCTTCGGGCAGCGCCGGCAGCGGCGCGACCTCGATGCCTTCCTCGATGAGTTCGCGCACGTCGGCAAAGCTCGCCTGGCCGATGATGCCGCGCGCGTCGGCCTCGCCGTAGTGGATTTTGCGGGCTTCCTCGGGGAACTTCTCGCCGACATCCTCGGCATTGGCCTTGATGGCCGCCACCGCTTCGCGGATCTTCGCCATCACCTGCTTCTGGGCGATGTCCATCGCAACCGCCTGCTTCTCCTCCTTCTTGCGCGCGGTGGAGACGGAAGGCGCCATCAGCGACTTGGAGATCGCAGCCGAATTGCAGACCGGGCAGGTGAGCAGGCCTGCCTCGACCTGGCGGTCGAAGTCGGCACTGCCGGAGAACCAGCCTTCGAAGTCGTGGGAATTGTCGCAGACGAGCGAGTAGCGGATCACGCGGCCACCCCCTTCGCCTCCGAGGCCACCGTGTCGAGGATGAAGTCGCGGGCGGTCTTGAGGTTGGGGATCTTGCCGCGGGCGGCCTTGACCTGGTCGACGTCGATCTCGGCGATGACGATCGCCTCGCCGCTGCCGCCGGCCGACGCCAGGACCTTGCCCCACGGGTCGATGATCATCGAGTGGCCGAACGTCTCGCGGCCGTCCTCATGGACGCCGGCCTGGGCGGCGGCAATGACGAAGGCGCCGTTCTCGATGGCGCGGGCCCGCATCAGCACTTCCCAATGCGCCTCGCCCGTCTGGCGGGTGAAGGCGGCCGGGACCGTCAGGACCTCGGCGCCGGCAACCGCCTCGGTGCGGAACAGCGAGGGGAAACGGACATCGTAGCAGATCGCAAAACCAAGCTTCGCGAACGGAAGCTCCGCCACCCGCGCTTCGCCGCCCGGCCGGTAGACGGCGCTTTCGCGCCAGCTCTCGCCGTTGTCGAGATCGACGTCGAACATGTGGATCTTGTCATAGGTGCAGATCCGTTCGCCGCCGGGTGCGAAGAGGAAACCGCGATTGGCGATCTTTCCGTCGGGCAGCGCAATCGCCGTGGAACCGACATGGACGTGGATGCCGAGGTCGCGGGCAAGGTCGCGGGCGGTGGCGACGATGACGTCGTTCGCCTCGTCCCGGAGCACGGCCATCAGGCCGGGGCGGTCCCTCTGTACCGCCCCGGTCATTTCCGGGGTCTGGACATAGACGGCGCCCTGGGAGGCGGCCTCGCGGACGAGCCTCTCCATGTCGGCGGCGTTCTTCTCCGGATCGACACCGGAGCACATCTGGATGGCGGCAGCCTTGAACGTCATCGTCCCTCTCCCTCAGGCAGCGAGCATCTCGTCGAGCTTCCCGGCCCGATCGAGAGCATGAAGATCGTCGCAACCGCCGACATGCTTGCCGTCGATGAATATCTGCGGGAAGGTGGAGCTGCCATTGGCCTTCTGGATCATCTCCTGGCGCAGGTCCGGGGAGAAGGTCGCGTCGTGCTCGGTGAAGCTGATCCCCTTCGACTGGAGCAGCGACTTGGCGCGGGAACAGTAACCGCAGCCCTGACGGGTGTAGATCGTGACATCGGCCATCGAGATTTCTCCGGGGCGCGACCGGGCGGGATGGGGCCGCGCAGAATTGTGTTACAAACTTCATATAGGCCCGGCGATAGCCATTGCAAAGGTCAAAACGGTGACCTCGGCGACCCCCGCCTTCTTCAGCGCCCGCGTCGCGGACGACACGGTGGCGCCGGTTGTGAAGACGTCATCGACCAGCACCAGACGCTTGCCGACAAGGTCGCTCTCCCGGCCGGGAACCACCTTGAACGCCGCCCGGACGTTCTCCTCGCGGCCCCTCGCCGTCAGCCCCACCTGCCGCGCCGTCCTCTTCACCCTGACGAGGGTCGACGGCAGGAAGGGATGGCCGGAAAGTCGCGCCAGGTGGCGGGCGAGTTCCGCGGACTGGTTGAACTTGCGCCCGGCAAACCGCCAGCGATGCAGAGGGACGGGAACGATGCCGTCGCATTCGAGGACATGCCGCTCCGAGGCGCGCAGCATCCACCCCGCCATCATCGCCGCGAGATCGGTGCGGTCGCGGTATTTCAGGCCATGAACCAGATGGCGCACCGGGCCTTCATGGATCGCCACGCTGCGCAGCCGGTCGAAAACCGGCGGCGCGGCGATCGCATCTGCCGAAACCATGCCCTCGCCCGGATCATAGCCGAACGGGATGCCGAGGACCTCGCAGTACGGACGTTCGATGAAGCGGATGTCCCGCCAGCACGTTGCACAGAAGCTCGTCCGCTCCGCGAGGATCGTGCCGCAGGCGGGGCAGGACGGCGGATAGACGAGGTCGCCGATCCAGCGCAGCCACGCCCGGCCGTGCGACGACGACCTTTCCCCGCTCGACTTGTCCCCACTCCCCATAGCCACCCCCCGCGGCCACCACGCTCACCCCTGTGGATTGACATTTGCTCCCGCCGGGCGCCATTCCGCAACTGGAAATACGAAGGACCACGCGCGATGGAGATTCTTTTCGACCAGGCTCTGGTGGAGGCACGTCGGGAACGGGCGTTCAGGAATGCCGATCCGGAAGCCTCGTTCCTGCTTGACCTGGTGGCCCGCGAACTGGCCGAACGGCTGTCGGTCGTGGAGCGGAGGTTCGACACCGCCGTGGAGCTTCATGGCGGCCCGGGACCGGCGGCGCGCCTCGCCTACGAAACCGGCAAGATCGGCGCGATTGAGCGCGTGGAGACGAGCGCGGTCTTCGCGGCACCGGGCGAGCCCCTGACGGTCGCGGCCCTGGACGACGTTCCGCTGGAGCCTTCTTCAACGAACCTCGTGCTTTCGCCGCTCTCCCTCCATCTGGTCAACGACACGCCGGGCGTGCTCGTGCGAATTCGCCGCGCCCTGAAGCCGGACGGCCTGTTCATGGCGGCGATACCGGGGGCCGGCACCCTGGCCGAACTGCGGGACGTCCTGCTCGCCACCGAGATCGAGCGGACGGGAGGAGCAAGCCCCCGCGTCATCCCCTTCGCCGATGTCCGCGACGTCGGCGCGCTGCTGCAGAGGGCGGGCTTCACCCTGCCCGTGGTGGATGTCGAGAACTACACGGTGCGCTACGATTCCATCTTCCCGCTGATGCGCGACATCCGGGCGATGGGAATGGCCAATCCGCTCGTCGGACGAAGCCGGATGCCCGTCGACAGGGGCTTCTTCCTGAGGGCCGCAGAGCTTTACGCCGAGCGTCACGCCGATCCGGACGGACGCATCCGCGCCACCTTCTCGATCATCTACGTCTCCGGCTGGGCCCCGCACGAAAGCCAGCAGAAACCGCTGAAGCCCGGCGCCGCGAAGATGCGGCTTGCCGATGCGCTGCGCGTGCCGCGTGACGATGAACCGGGGAAAGGCTAGCTGACAGCGTTCGTGAGATAGCCGTCGATCGTGTCGAACACGCTCACCAGCGTGTCGGCAAGGCCACCGAACGCGACGACCAGCACGACCGCGATGAGCGCGGCGATCAGGCCGTACTCGACGGCGGTCGCTCCTTTTCGGTTGCGGGGAAATGCCTTCAGAATACGCATGCGATATATCCTTTCAGCAGGGCTCCCGGAACTGTCGATCAGCAGCGGGCGTCCGTGTCGTAGGGCTGTATGATGCAAACCGAGCCGGGCGTTTCCTGAAGTACGCTGCGGCGGATGGTGTAATGCCTCGACCCCCGGTCGACGGGCATGATCGACCCGGTGGTCATCCGGTCGAATTCTTCCTGGACATGGGCGAGACGCCGGCCGTCACCGCTGTCGGCGATCATCGGCGTGACGATCAGCGAAAGCGCGATCGCCGCCGTGCCGAACAGGAGAGCGATGTTCAGGACGCCGGTCCTGCCGGACCGGTACACCGACCGGTTTCGGACCCGGACAGTCTTCCACAATTCCTCGTCCATACCTTCAAAGCCTCGACGCCAGTACTGCCTTGGTGAAGCCGGAGACTAGGGGATTTGGTTAAACGATCTGTTAACACCGATTTACGGTTTGCCGCACTTGTCGCCGGCAATCTACAGCAGATCCTGCAGGAACGGGATGAGCGGCTCGTCGGCCGGCGGCATGGGATAGTTGCGCAAGTCGCGGGACCGGACCCACTTGATCGCCTGGCCTTCCTGCCCCACCGGAATGCCCTCGTATCGCCGGCAGATGTAGAGCGGCATCAGGAGATGGAAGCGCTCGTAGGTGTGGCTGGCGAAGGTCAGCGGCGCAAGGCAGGGTATCTTCGTGGTGATCCCAAGTTCTTCGTGCAGTTCGCGCACCAGCGTCTCCTCCGGCGTTTCGCCCGGCTCGACCTTGCCGCCCGGAAATTCCCAGAGGCCCGCCAGTTCCTTGCCTTCCGGGCGCTGTGCCAGAAGGATGCGATTGTCGGTATCGACGAGCGCGCAGGCGGCGACCAGAAGCATGCGCCGCGGTTCGGATTGCACGGTCATGCCTCCCGCCAGTAGTGGTACCGATAGGCTTCGACGAACCCAAATTTCCGGTAGAGCGCCATCGCCGGCAGATTGTCGGAGCCGACCTGGACCCAGGCACTTCGCGCGCCGTTGATCCGCGCCCAGCGGAGCGCCGAGGACAGGATTTCGGTTCCGAGCCCCTGACGCCGAGCCGTCGCATCGACGGAAAGTCCGAGGATGCCGGCGAGGTCGGTGTCCTGGACGCAGAAGCACACCGCTAGAGGACCGCCACCCGCAGCCTCGATCGTGAAGAGCCCCTTGGTTGGCTTGATGGCGTTGAGGACCTCGGCGAGCGCGGGCTTCATCGCCGGATCCTCCCCGGCGACAAGCAGGCTGGCATCGATGAAGCGGCCGATGTCGTGCGTCGGCAGGTAATCGATCGTCTCCGGCAGCGACAGGCGCGCAAGGTCCGCCGTCATGACGCTCACCGT
>JAEZHO010000408.1 GCA_023416545.1 Pseudomonadota bacterium | reverse complement strand
GCTCTTGATCGTCTCCGCCTGCCCGACGACGGAAACATTCTCCGCGCTATGGCACGTGGTGCACTGCATGCCCGGCAGGCCCATGCCACCGTCGCCGCGGACGACGGGCGGCTGGTGCGGGCGCATGTCGACGCCCTGCAGCGGGCGCTCTGTGGCGGGGTGACAGTTGATACAGCGCGGATGCTGGATCACCTTGCCGGCCTCCTGGAAGAGGGCCAGCGACCGCTCCGTCTCGTCCTGGATCGACTGGAAGGACGACGCGGGCTTCAGCGACTGCGCATCCTGGGCTGCCGACCAGGGGGCGACGGACGTGCCGGCGAGCAGGGCAAGACAGCCGGCTACTCCGGGTAGGAAGATTTTCGGGTTCATCCGTCTGTCCTCAGCTCGAGACGATGTTGACGATCGGAAGCTGGCGAACGGGTGTCCCGGTCAGGCTCCTCCAGGCATTGGCGACGGCGGGGCCGATGGGCGGAACGCCAGGCTCGCCGACGCCGGTCGGTTTTTCGGTAGACTTGATGATCTCCACCGCCACGTCCGGCATCTCGTTGATGCGGATCGACCGGTAGTCGTGGAAGTTCGACTGCATGATCTTGCCGCCCTCGCCGAGGGTCACCGCGTCGAAGAGGACGGCGCCGAGGCCGTAGCCGATACCGCCTTCCATCTGGGCCTTGATGACGTTCGGGTTGATCGCCAGGCCGCAATCGACCGCGCACCAGACCTTGTGAACGCGCGGCTTGCCTTCTTCCTGATCGATGGAAACCTCGGCGACCTGCGCGACAAAGCTGTGGAAGCTCTCCACCACCGCCACGCCACGCGCTCTTCCCTCCGGCACCGGGCCGCCCCAGTCGGCCATTTCCGCGACCTTGCGCAGCACGCCGGCATGCCTCGGCTTGTCGCCGAGAAGTGCCAGCCGCCCTTCGACAGGGTCACGGCCGATCCTGGCGAAAAGTTCGTCCACGAAGGTCTCCACGGCAAAGCCCGTGTGGGTGTGACCGACCGACCGCCACCACAGGGGCGGCACGGCGAGTTCGATATTGTGCGACGTCACCTTCAGGTTCGGGATGGCATAGGGCAGGTTCGAGGCCCCTTCCACCGAGGTATCGTCGAGGTCGACCTTGCCCATGATGGACTGGCCGACGATGACCTGCTCCCAGGCGGTGATCCTTCCCTGCTGGTCGATCGCGCCGCGCATCTTGTGCGCGTACATCGGCCGGTAGAACCCGCCGCGGATATCGTCTTCCCGCGTCCACATATGCTTGAGCGGCCGCGAACCATCGCTTGCCGCATAAACGCTCGCGGCTTCGCGCATGTACGGCGAGCCGAACTGGGCTCTCCGACCGAAGCTGCCGCCGCTTATCTGGGTGTTGAGCCGCACCTTGGACTGGTCCAGTCCGAGGATTTCGGCTGCGACCTGCCGGTCCATTCCGGGGAACTGGGCACCCGTATAGATGTCCAGCGAGCCGTCGTCCGCCTTCAGGAAGACCGTGTCGAGCGGCTCCATCGGGGCATGGGCGAGGAAGGGAAAGACGATCTGCGCCTCGATGGTCTGGAGGCCGGGCGCACCGAATGCCTCCTCGACATTGCCGTTGTCGGTCGCCACCAGCCCGGCTTCGGCGAAACGGCTCCCATAGTGGTTGGCAAGCTCGTCGGAAGACCGCGTCTCCGCCTCGGAAAGATCCCATTCGACGCTGAGGAGATCCCGGCCCTTCAGCGCCGCGAACGTGTTGTCGGCATAGACCGCGACGCCGGACGGCACCTGCTTGACGTCGAGCACACCTTGCACCTTGCGGGTCTCGGTGTCGTCGAAACTCGCGACCTTCGCACCGAAGTGTTCCGGATGGGCGACGACCGCGACGATCACGTTGTCGGGCGTGACGTCGAGGGTAAAGATGGCCGTTCCGTCGATCTTCGCCTGCGTGTCGAGCTTCGGCAGCTCGGTTCCGATCAGGACATAGTCCTCGCTCGCCTTGAGCTTCGGTTCGGACGGTGGCTGCTGCTGCGCCGCCTTTTCCGCGAAGGCACCGAACCCGCTTTCCTTGCCGCTGCCCGAATGTTTGATGCGGCCTTTCTCGATGATGATCTCCGAAACCGGCACCTGCCATTCCTCGGCAGCCGCGGCGAGCAGCATGGCGCGCGCCGTCGCCCCGGCCACCCGGATCTGGTCGAAGGAATTGGCGATGGATGTCGACCCCCCGGTTCCCTGGAGGCCGAAGACCAGGTTGGCGTAGATCTGGTCGTCCGCGGGTGCATGGACCGCCCGCATCTGGCTCCAGTCGGCGTCCATCTCTTCAGCCACAAGCGTCGCAAGCCCGGTGAACGGCCCCTGCCCGAATTCGATATGCTTGCAGAGGATGGTCACCGTATCGTCCGCACCGACCTTCACGAAGGCGTTCATGGGCACGAGCTCGGGCACGCCGCCTGCGGGCACACCCCGCGGGGCCGCGTTCATGACCCTGGGCGCCATGGCGATGGCGATGACCAGCCCTGATCCGGCGATGAAGCCGCGGCGGGTGACGTCGATCTTCTGGATGGACATGGCTCAGCCCTCCATCGAATTGGAGGCCGCGTGGATCGCCGCCCGTATGCGATGGTAGGTGGCGCATCGACAGATATTTCCCGTCATCGCGCCGTCGATGTCGGTGTCGCTCGGTTTGGGGACCATCTGCAGCAAGGCGATCGCCGACATGATCTGGCCGGACTGGCAGTAGCCGCACTGCGGCACGTCGATGGCCGCCCAGGCGGTCTTGACCGCTTCGGCTTCCGGCCCGTCGACGCCTTCGATGGTGACCACTTCGGATCCGTCGACCATGGAAATCGGCGTCACGCAGGATCGCCGGGGCATGCCGTCCAGATGCACGGTACAGGCCCCGCATTGGGCAATGCCGCAGCCGTATTTCGTACCGGTCAGCCTCTCGGCGTCCCGAACCACCCAGAGAAGCGGCGTTTCCGGATCCCCGTCAAACGTGCGTTCTTCGCCATTGAGCGTGAAAGTCACCATGCCATCCTCCCTCGTGAAAGCCGCGGACGCAGGCCCGTGTCCGTGAAGACTGTCGCCAACAAATCCCGAACTCCCCGGAACCGGCCGGGAAGCCCGAGAAGAATATGCAGTCGCGGCAAGATCAACTCAAAATTACGTGTCCCCGGCAACATAGACGCCTATCATCGGCAAGCGGACAAATCTTGCATAATTCTATCGCCGGAACTTGCGCGATACTCTTTGCTTCTTGCCTATTTCTCCATCTCGTCTTTCGCCGGCGCGCATGACGGTATAGGGTGAGGACATGAGTGAAGAACTTCTTTCCGCCGTTCGCCGATATGCCGAGGCCCATGCGGATTCCATGGGCGCCGCGCGCACCCCCATTCCGGGCCTGACGATCATCAGGTCGATCTCTCCCAGCGAAGTCCAGTACGCTGTCTCCAAGCCGCTGGCCTGCCTTGTCGTCCAGGGCGAGAAGCGGGTGGCGATGGGAGCGAACAGCTACTCCTTCGGCGCGGGTGACTCGCTGCTCATCAGCGCCGACGTCCCGACCGTCAGCCAGGTCACGCGGGCGAGCCTCGTGGCGCCCTACCTCTCGGTCGTGCTCGATCTCGATCCGAG
>JAEZHO010000406.1 GCA_023416545.1 Pseudomonadota bacterium | reverse complement strand
GGCGTGCCTCCAGCCAGGCCCAGATGTGCCGGAGCGTCTCGACGATCGCGAGATAGAGGATCGCCGCCCAGAGATAGGTCTGGTAGTCGAAGGTCCGCGAGAAGGCGTAGCGCGTCTCGCCCATCAGGTCGTAGACCGTGACGATGGCGACGACGGCCGAACCCTTGATCATCAGGATGATCTCGTTACCGTAGGGCCTGAGCGCGACGATCAGCGCCTGCGGCAGGATGACCTTGCGGAAGGCGACGCTCTTCGGCAGGCCGAGCGCGGCTGCACCCTCATACTGTCCGCGCGGAACGCTCTGGATGGCGCCCCGCAGGATTTCCGCCTGGTAGGCGGCGGTGTTGAGGGTGAGCGACAGGAGCCCGCAATACCAGGCCTCGCGGAAGAACCACCAGAGGCCGACGGCTTCCAGCTGCGGCCGGAAGCTCCCCAGCCCGTAATAGATGAGGAAGAGCTGCGCCAAAAGCGGCGTGCCGCGGAAGACGTAGACATAGGAGTAGGCGATGCCGCGCAGGATGCGATTGTCCGACATCCGCGCGAAGGCGAGCGGCAGCGAAAGGATCGCGCCGAGGATGATCGCTTCTCCGACGAGCGTCACCGTCGTCGCAAGGCCGGACAGATAGCGCGGGCCGTAGCGGAGGAACTTGGCCTCGTCCCAGCCGGTCACCATCATCGCCAGCATGGCGACGGCGAGCGCCGCCCATAGCCCGAGGATGACGAGAGCGACGATGCGCGTTGCCGTCAGGGGCCGGCGGGGCTCCGGCGGCGCCGGGCGTGCGGCGACGAGTTCCTGGACATGGCTCATCGGCGGACCTCGCCGCGCCGCGCCCAGCGCTCGATGAAGCCGAGACCGAAGGACGAGATGATCGCCAGCGCCAGATAGATGAGGCAGGCGAGGAAATAGAAGAAGAAGGCTTCCTTGCTGACGCGCGCCGCGATGCCGGTCTGCCTGACGATGTCGGCAAGCCCGATGATCGAGACATAGGCCGTGTCCTTCAGCAGGATCATCCAGAGATTGCCGAGGCCAGGCAGCGCGATGCGGATGAGCTGCGGCATGATGATGAGGACCATCGTCCGCGACCGATGCAGGCCAAGCGCGTCACCGGCCTCGTACTGGCCCCGCGGAATGGCACGGAATGCCGACAGGAGCACTTCGGAGGCATAGGAGGAAAACACCACCGCCAGCGCGATCATGCCGGCCAGGAAGGCGTTTATCTCGATGCGCTGCTCGATGCCGAACCAGCCGAGTGCCGATTGGATCAGGAGTTGCAGGCCGTAGTAGACGATAAAGAGCGTCAGGAGTTCGGGAAGTCCGCGGAAGATCGTCGTGTAGATGCCGACCGCGGCACGCAGCAGCCGATCCTCCGACTGCGCCGCAAGTGCGATCAGGAAGCCGAGCAGCAGGCCGACGGGGAGGGTGGCGATGGCGAGGGTGACCGTCACCTTGACGCCGAAGGCGATCTCGTCTCCCCAGCCGCTGGCTCCGCAGCTGACGAGGCCGTCACCTCCCAGGAGCGTAAAGACGCCGAAAGGCCCGCAAAGCGGATCCAACGCCGTGGCGAGGGCGGAAAACCATCCGCTCATCAAACTGCTTTCCCTCTGCGGCTTGTCCGCATTGTTATCGTGCTTCTTAAGAACGGAAAATCGGCGGAAGGGCAAGCCTTCCGCCGATCTCGTCGATCAGTTCGACGGCTTAATCGCCGTAAACGTCGAAATCGAAGTACTTGTCGTTGATTTCCTTGTACTTGCCGTTCTCGCGGATGGCCGCGATGGCCGCGGTGAACTTGTCGGCCAGCGGATCGCCCTTGCGGACCGCGATGCCGGCGCCTTCGCCGTTGATCTCGACGTCAGGGGTTAGCGGCGTCAGGATCTTGCAGCAGGCGCCGTCGTCGGACTTTACCCATTCCGACAGCACCACGACGTCGTCGATCACGGCGTCGACGCGACCGTTCTGGATGTCGAGCTTGTACTCGTCGGCCGTCGGATAGAGCTTGATGTCGGACTCCGGCATGTGCTTTTCAGCGTAGTTCGCGTGGGTCGTCGACGTCTGGGCACCGATGGTCTTTCCGTTCAGGCCGGCAAGGTCGGTGACGTCGGAATCCTTCGGCACGGCGATCGCCGGTCCGGTGTTGTAGTACTTCTTGGAGAAGTCGACCTGCTGGAGGCGCTCGGGGGTGATCGACATGGAGGCGATGATGGCGTCGAACTTCTTCGACTGCAGCGCCGGTATCATCCCGTCCCAGTCATTGGTGACGATTTCGCACTCGGCCTTCATCTCATCGCACAGCGCCCGGGCGATGTCGATGTCGAACCCGGTCAGGGTGCCGTCGGTCTCAAGGCTGTTGAAGGGCGGATAGGCGCCCTCGGAGGCAATCACGATCTTTTCCTGCGCCGAGGCTGAGCCGGCGAAAAGGGCGACTGCTGCAATCGAGGCTGCAGCAAGAAAATGGGGTGCGATACGCATGATGGTCCTCTCTGTTGGCGGCCGGCGCGGTTTTTGATCTTCTCTTTTCCGCGCGCGAAAGGCTGGAGCGGTCGCTCCGACCAGCGCTTTTTTTAGATACCGGCTCCACGGGAATTGCAACGGCATTTTACGTCAAGGTCTGCCCCGCGTCCGGCTTTGGTGAACATGTCAGGGCTGGCCGGGGGCGGCGATCCATTCACCGGAGGTTCAGCCCGGGCGCGTCAACTTCGGCGGAACCAAAACCGCGACGCGCCGTTGAGCGGCCGCGCATTTTGCGGTCGACGCCCGGCATAAGGGCGCGACAAGAAGGGACCAAATCCCAAGTCGAGGAGAATTCGATGTCCATCAAATCCAGACTGTTCGCCAGCGTAGCGGCGCCGCTCGTGTCGCTGCCGCTGATGATTCAGCCTGCCGGTGCCGTGCTATTGAGGGCACCTCTCAGCGCAGAGACCCAAGGCAACGTGATTCAGGTACAGCAGGAGCAGATCATCCTGCCCGAGGGTACCGCAGCACCGGAAGAAGAGCAGCAGCCGGAAGCACCGACGGAGGAGCCGGCCGCCGAGCCCGCGCCGGAACCCGCGCCTGCGGAACAGCTGGAGGCGCCGGCGGAAGTGCAGCCCGAACCTGAACCGGAGGCAGCACCGGAACCGGAGCCCGAGCCCGAGGCCGCGCCCGAACCGGAAGCAGCGCCTGAGCCGGCACCCGAGCCCGAGCCGGCACCCGAACCACAGGCCGAGGCTCCTGCCGAAGCTCCTGCTGCTGAACCGGCGCCGCAGGCCGAAGAACAGCCTGCCGTGGAAGCCGCGCCTGAGGAAGCTCCGGCCGAGGAAAGCGCCCCCGCCGCCGAAGAAGCACCTGCGACCGAGGAAGCCCCTGCGGCTGATGCGCCTGCCGACGCCGCCGCTCCCGCGCCCGAGGCGCCTGCCGAAGGGCAGCCGGCCGAAGCGGCGGTTCCGGCTCCTGAGGCTCCGGCTTCCGAGGCCCCGGCAGCCGGTGAAGCGCCGGCTGCAGCCGATGATGCCGCGACCGATGGCGATGCTGCCGCCGTCCCGCCGGCAGACCCCGCTGCCCAGCCGGCCCCCCAGGTCGCTGAACCCGCGATCGCGACCACGCCCGAGCAGGTCGAACGTGCCCAGCAGCTGGCCGAGGATCCGTCGGCGGCCGGCGAGGGAGAGACCGTGGTCCTGCCCGTCGAAAACGGTGCCGCCGTGCTCGATAGCCAGAAGGAAGCGGTAGCCACCCCGACCCCGACCGAAGCCCCGGCATCCGGCGCACCGGCGCCGGCACCGGCTCCGGCCGCCGCCGCCGCACCCGTGGCTCCGCCGACATCCGACGCCGAGGCGCAGGCACCGCTGCAGGAACGCGGCGCGGTGGAAATGCGCGCAATCACCTCCGTCCAGGGCGAGCGCATCGATGGGCGGCCCGAGTTCCGGCGCATCGACGGATGGGAATACCGCGACGGCGACCGCAGGGACGACCGGCGGAGCGACCGCGACCGTCGCGATCGTCGCGACCGCGACGACGATACGCGCATCATCATCTCGATCGACAACCGCACCATCGTCCGCGGCGACGATTCCCGCCGCTTCTACCGGGATGGCGGCGACGTCTACTACGAGCGCCTGCCGGGCGACCGTTACCGCGAGATCGTCGAGCGTCCCGACGGCGTACAGGTCGTAACCATCCGCAACAGCTACGGCGTCATCGTGCAGCGCTCGCGCATCATCGACGACGAGGAATACGTGCTCTACTACGCTCCCGACCTCTACGAGGAAGAGGAGTATGTGTGGCGCGATCCCGGCCGGGAACTGCCGCCGATGCGCCTGACCGTGCCGCTGAGCGAGTACATCATCGATACGTCCAGCGATCCGGATCGTGACTATTACGAGTTCCTGGAACTGCCGCCGGTCGAGCGCGTCGAGCGCGTCTACTCGATCGACGAGGTGAAGTATTCGGCCCGCGTCCGCGACAAGGCGCGCCGCATCGACCTCGACACGGTCAAGTTCGCGACCGGCAGCGCCGAAATCCCGATGAACCAGGCGACGTCGCTGCGGAAGGTCGCCGATGCGATGAAGAAGATCCTCGACGACAATCCCGCCGAGACCTTCCTCATCGAGGGCCACACGGATGCGGTCGGTTCGGATGATAGCAACCTCATCCTCTCCGACGAGCGGGCCGAATCGGTCGCCGTCGTCCTGGCCGAGGCCTTCGGCATCCCGCCGGAAAACCTCACCACGCAGGGCTATGGCGAACGCTACCTCAAGATCAGGACCGAGGGTCCGGAGCAGGAGAACCGCCGCGTCACCATCCGCCGCATCACGCCGCTGGTGAAGCCGGTCGCCTCCAGGTAACCGGAAGACAAGATCGACG
>JAEZHO010000389.1 GCA_023416545.1 Pseudomonadota bacterium | reverse complement strand
CATGAACCAGGCGCTGATCGACAATCCCGAATTCGACGGATGGGTCAAAAGCCGAACCCCTTCACGGCGATGGGGCAAGCCTGAGGAACTGGTGGGAGCGGCCGTCTTCCTGGCATCGGACGCGTCGAACTATGTCAACGGCCAGATCATCTATGTCGATGGCGGCATGAGCGCGGTTCTCTAGCACCAACGGCAGATTGCATGCCAGCCAACCCGTTTCGCGTAAGTGTCGACTGACCGAGCGATTTCGCTGGGGTGAGCGCGTGCCCATACAGCGCAGAAAAGGTTTCCTTGCAGATATCACCGGCGTGGCGGGTGGTCTGCGGAGAAGGCCGCGGTGGCCGAGGCCAATCCCGGCGTCGGGAGAACAGGAGCTGCCTGAAGTCCTGTCCGACCGAGAGCCGGGATTTCGGATGCCTAGTGATTATGCCGGGGTGGCCTCTTGGCGGCGATCTGCCGGAACTCGGCGGCGCCCTCGAGGACGCCTCCGTCCGAAAGCTGCGTCACCGACTTGCGGTAAATGCGCTGCCACGGCGTGGCGTCGGCGGGAACCGGCGGGATGCCGTCTGCCTTGCGCCGCTCGATTTCCTCCGGCTCCACCAGCATGTCGCAACGTCCCTGGTTGAGGTCGATGCGGATGATGTCTCCGGTGCGAAGCCAGGCGAGGCCGCCGCCTGCGGCGCTTTCCGGCGAGGCATTGAGGATGGAGGGGCTGTCGGCGGTGCCGGACTGGCGCCCGTCGCCGATCGTCGGCAGGCTCATGATGCCCTTCTTGAGGAGGTGATCCGGCGGCTGCATGTTGACCACTTCCGCCGAACCGGGCCAGCCGAGAGGGCCGGCGCCGCGAATGACCAGGATCGTGTCCTCGTCGATGCCGAGCGCAGGGTCGTTTATGCGATGGTGATACTCTTCCGACCCGTCGAAGACGACGGCCTTGCCCTCGAACACGCCTTCGCGGCCGGGCTCGGACAGGTAGCGCTCGCGGAAGCCCTGCGAGATGACGCTGGTCTTCATGATGGCGAAGTCGAACAGATTGCCCTTCAGCACCAGGAAGCCGGCCTTTTCCTTCAGCGGCTGCTCATATGGATAGATGACGTCGCGGTCGGTCGCTTCCCTGCCCTTCAGGTTCTCGGCCACAGACTTGCCGGTGACCGTGCGACAGTTGCCGTCGAGCTTGCCGACCTTCAAGAGCTCGCACATGATGGCGGGCGTCCCGCCTGCACGGTGGTAGCGCTCGCCAAGGAATTGTCCGGCCGGCTGGACATTGGCGAGCAGCGGAATGTCGAAGCCGTGTACCTGCCAATCCTCCGGATAGAGATCCACACCTGCATGCTTGGCCATGGCCGCCAGATGCGGCTGGGCATTGGTGGAGCCGCCGATGGCCGAGTTGACGCGGATGGCGTTGAGGAAGGATTCGCGCGTCAGGATGTCGGAGGGCTTGAGATCATCCCAGACCAGTTCGACCGCCCGACGACCGGTGCGATAAGCCATCTGGCCGCGTTCGCGGTAGGCAGCAGGGATGGCACCGCATCCGGTAAGCGACATGCCGAGCGCCTCGGCCAGCGCATTCATCGTCGAGGCCGTGCCCATGGTGTTGCAGTGGCCGACGGAAGGGGCGGAATCGAGCGCCGCCTGAAGGAACTCCTCGCGATCGATCTCGCCTGCGGCGAACTTGCGGCGCATGCGCCAGATCACGGTTCCGGAGCCCACGAGGTCGCCTTCGTGCCAGCCATCCAGCATGGGCCCGCCGGAGAGGACAATGGCGGGGATATCGACTGTGGAGGCCGCCATGATCGCCGAAGGGGTGGTCTTGTCGCAGCCCGTGGTCAGTACGACGCCGTCGAGCGGGTAGCCGTAAAGCACCTCGACGAGGCTGAGATAGGCGAGATTGCGGTCAAGCGCCGCGGTCGGACGCTTGCAGTTTTCGAAGATCGGATGGGTGGGGAACTCGATCGGAATGCCACCCGCGTCGCGTATGCCGTCCCGCACCCGCTTGACCAGTTCGACGTGAACGCGGTTGCAGGGGGTCAGATCGCTGCCGCTCTGTGCTATACCGATCACCGGCTTGCCTGAACGCAGTTCCTCGGGGGTGACCCCGTAGTTCATGAAGCGCTCCAGATAGAGTGCCGTCATGTCGATGTGGTCGGGATTATCGAACCAGTCCTGCGACCGGAGACGACGCTTCGGGGTACTGTTGTCGCTCATGCTTATGCCTGGGCTTTCCGGTTGAGCTTTTCGAGATGCAGGAGCAGCCCGCTATGGTCCTTGTCCGCGCCGCCCTCGGCCACGAAATCGGCAAACTCCTGACGAACCTGGCGGGTGAGCGGCAGGGTCAGCGACAGGCTTTCGGCCATCGCCATGACTGCGTCAAGGTCCTTCAACTGATTGGCGGATGCCCCGCCGGGGACGAAATCGCGGCCGACCATTCGCTGGCCGTGAAGCTCGAGGATGCGGCTCTCCGCAAAGCCACCGCGGATAGCGTCCCGGAAGGCGGCACGCGACGCGCCGCCCGCTTCGGCCAGGATCATCGCCTCGGCGACTGCCCCGATGGTCA
>JAEZHO010000317.1 GCA_023416545.1 Pseudomonadota bacterium | reverse complement strand
CGCGTGCGTTCGATGCCGCGGATCGGCTCGCCATCGACCTCGATGCGATCCTCCAGGGTGACATTGACGACCGGCGTTTCGAGGACCACGCCGTTCAGTCGCACCCGGCCTTCCATGATCATGCGCTCGATGTCGCGGCGGGAAGCGACGCCAACCCGAGCGAGGATCTTGGAGATTCGTTCCGGCTTGGAGACGGCTGCATCCACCTGAGCCGCCGCGACCCTGGCGGGGGGCCTTGCCGCAGGCTTCTCGTCGCCGCGGGGTGCCTTGGGCTCGCGCGGGTTCAGGCCGGCCTTGGCGGAGAAGGCGGGCTTGCCGGGCGCCTTGCCACGGGCCTCTGATCCGGGTTTCGTGGCGCGCTGGAAGGGCTTTGCTCCGCCGCGCTTTGGCTTGTCTTTGGGTGTCATTTGTTGTTTGCCTGAAGCGATGAAGTCGACGGAAGCTTCCGGACGTTCATGCGGGTTGAGGTGCATCCCGGCTGCCCGCGCGACGCGGCGGGGCCCGTTTGATCGCTTCCTACCAGTTCAGGACTGCCGGGTTAAGAGGAAATCGCCGAGAATGGCCAAGAACGACAGTTTCATGGCGGAAGCGCTGAACGAGGCCGAGGAAGCCGGCAAAAGGGGCGAGATCCCCGTGGGGGCCGTGCTCGTCATGGACGGCAGAATCCTCGCCCGGTCCGGCAACCGGACCCGGGTCGACCAGGATGTCACGGCCCATGCCGAGATCAACGTCATCCGCGAAGCCTCGCGGCTGCTCGGACAGGAAAGGCTTGCCGGTGCCGATCTCTACGTGACGCTCGAACCCTGCGCCATGTGCGCCGCGGCCATTTCCTTTGCCCGCGTCCGCAGGCTCTATTACGGCGCGGAAGACCCGAAGGGAGGCGGCGTGCATCACGGCGGCAGGTTCTATGCGCAGCCGACCTGCCATCATGCGCCGGAAGTCTATTCCGCGATCGGCGAACGACAATCCGCAGAACTCCTCAAGCGCTTCTTCCAGGAACGGCGGTGATCCGGGCCGGGCGTCAGCCCGCAGCGAAGGCCGTCAATTCGTCGCCCGCGAGCCGGTAGCGGATCCACTCGCCTTGCGGTGCCGCGCCGATGGCCTCGTAGACGCGGATCGCCGGCTCGTTCCAGTCCAGCACGCTCCATTCGAAGCGGCCACAGCCCCGCTCCACCGCGATCCCTGCCAGATGGCGAAGGAGGAGGCGGCCCGCACCCGCGCCGCGATATCGCGGCGACACATAGAGGTCTTCGAGGTAAAGGCCGTTGCGGGCCTGCCAGGTCGAGTAGCTGTAGAACCAGACGGCAAATCCCGCGGGGCCATCGTCGGCCTCCAGTATTGCGGCCTGCGTCACCGCATCGGGACCGAACATCGACGCCGCAAGACTTTCCTCCGTCGCCTGGACCTCATGCTCCGCCTTCTCGTATGCGGCAAGTTCGGTGATGAAGCGGAGGATGGTCCCGACATCGTCGGGGGTCGCGGGGCGGATCGTGAAATTCATGGAAGGGCCTCAAAAGATAAAGGCAGGCGCCGGGGCCTGCCTTTTAAATCGTCAGGAAGAAGGTCCTACTGGAAGGGTTTCCACCAGCTGGAACCCTTCTTGGCCGTTTCGGCTTCCTTCTTGCGCCGGCGCTCCTTCTGGACCTCCGGCTCACCCAAATCCTCAAGCGTCGCGGAATCGACGGCGCGATACTGGACCGGCGGATCGGTCAGCGACCGGCGGGTCTGCGTCACGTCGGCATTGTTGACGTTCTGCTTGGCCTGACGGAAGGCTTCCCACTTTTCCGATTCCGTCATCTGCCCGGCCTTGCCCCTGCCGGCGAGAAGCGGCGAGCGATAGCGCGGATTGCCTTCGTTGTCGGCTGCTTCCTGGCGGAGGCGCTGGCGGGTTTCCTCGGGGGATTCAACCCAGGCCGGATTGGTTTCGCGGCTGGCGAGAGATGCCTGAGGCGCCGGAAGGGACCTGTCCTGCGCCGTTACCACGAGGCCCGGGCGAGGGTTGTACTTCACGTCGCGCTTCTCTTCCTCCGGACCCAGCGCGACGGCGGACGTGATGTCGTCGCCGAGCTGTTCCATGGCCGAGGTCCCGGTCCCGTAGGTGGGGCTGCTCACACAGCCGGAAAGCGCCAGCACACCGGCCATCAGACCGGTTATGCTCAATGCGGCGCGAAACCCATGCGACGTCTTCATCAAAACCCTTCCAGCAGCGCCCGTCCTTCGACGCCTTCAGATGTCCGTCAGTACCGCCTGACCGAGAATTCCGGCCAATTTCGGGCAGGTGTACCGGATGACGCGGCGAAGCGCAATCATCCGGCGGCGAAAGCGGATCAGCCGAGACGGCCGAGGGCCGCAAGTTCCCGCAGGGCCACGGCGTCGCGGGCGGAGACGTCGGGGTATTCCGGATCGGATCCGACATCCGTGGTGACGCGCCAGGAGCGCGCGCACTTGGTGCCCTCGGCAAGCTTCGGCTCGACCGCGACACCCGGCACTTCGGGAAGGCGGAAGGCCGCTTCCGGTCCCTCGCCTGCGACCACCCGAATGGCGGACGTGATGCAGATCTCCTCGAAGTCCTGGCCGTCCAGCGCCTTCATCAGTTCCGGATCGGAAACATGCACCACCGGTGCGGCTTCGAGCGACGAGCCGATGCGCTTTTCCTTGCGCTCGATTTCCAGAGCACCGGTCACAACGGAGCGGACGCGGCGAACCCTCGACCACTTCTCCGCCAGCGCATCATTGCGCCAGTCGGCCGGAACCTCGGGAAACTGCTCCAGATGGACGGACACGGCCTGCGGATTGCGCGACAGCCAGGCTTCCTCCGTGGTGAAGGGCAGCATCGGGGCAAGCCAGGTCACCATGCAGTCGAAGATCTGGCGGATGACGGCAAGCGCCGAGCGACGGCGCAGCGACGACGGCGCGTCGCAATAGAGCGCATCCTTGCGGATGTCGAAGTAGAAGGCCGACAGCTCGATATTGGCGAAGTCGATGAGCGCGCGGGCGATCTTCTTGAAGTCGAAGGCGTCATAGCCTTCGCGCACCAGCCGGTCGAGCTCGGCCAGGCGATGCAGCATGAGCCTTTCGAGCTCGGGGAGGTCCGCATAGGCGATCTCCTCGCCCTCGTCGTGGGCGAGCGTGCCGAGCATCCAGCGGATCGTGTTGCGCAGCTTGCGGTAGGCATCGACATTGGTCTGGATGATCGTCTTGCCGAGACGCTGGTCTTCCCAATAGTCGGTGGTCATGACCCAGAGGCGCAGGATATCGGCCCCGGCATCCTTCATGACGTCCTGGGGCGACACGACATTGCCCAGCGACTTCGACATCTTCTGACCCTTCTCATCCATGGTGAAGCCATGGGTGATGACGGTGTCGTAGGGCGCGCGGCCGCGGGTCGCAGCCGATTCCAGAAGCGAGGAGTGGAACCAGCCGCGATGCTGGTCGGAGCCTTCGAGATAGACGTCCGCCGGCCATTTCAGGTCCGGCCGGTCTTCCAGCGTGAACGTGTGGGTCGAACCCGAGTCGAACCAGACGTCGAGGATATCGCGAACCTGCGTCCAGCCTTCGCTGGCGCGGGAGCCGAGGAAGCGCTCGCGGGCACCTTCGGCGAACCAGGCGTCTGCGCCTTCGTGCTCGAATGCCTCGATGATGCGTGCGTTTACCGCCTCGTCCTGCAGGATTGTGCCATCCTCGTCGACGAAGACGCAGATCGGCACGCCCCAGGCGCGCTGGCGCGACAATACCCAATCCGGGCGCTGCTCGATCATCGCGCGCAGGCGGTTCTGGCCGGCGGCCGGCACGAAGCGCGTCTCGTCGATCGCCTTGAGGGCGCGCGAGCGGAGCGTCGTGTCGTCGCCGAGTTCCTTGTCCATGTAGACGAACCACTGCGGCGTGTTGCGGAAGATGACCGGCTTCTTCGACCGCCAGGAGTGCGGATAGGAGTGCTTCAGGCGCCCGCGGGCGAAGAGCATGTTCATTCCGATCAGAGCGTCGATCACCGCCTTGTTGGCATCACCCTTCTTGCCGTTGTCGTCCATGACGCGGGCAGGGCCGCCTTCGCGGTCAGGGCCGAAGCCGGGGGCATCCTTGGTGAAGAAGCCCGCATCGTCGACCGTGAAGGGGATGGTCGTGTCGATCCCCTTCGCCGAAAGTTCCTTTGCGGCGGCCGTCCAGGCGTCGAAGTCCTCGCGGCCGTGTCCGGGCGCGGTATGAACGAAGCCGGTACCGGCATCGTCGGTGACGTGATCGCCGGGAAGGAGCGGCACCGGGAATTCATAGCCGCCGCCCAGTTGCCGCAGCGGGTGCCCGCAGATGATCGACGCCAGTTCCTCGGCGTCGACGTCGCGGATCTTGACGTACTCGACCTTGGCCTTCTTGAAGGACTCGTCCGCCAGCTTCTCGGCAAAGACCAGTTTCTCGCCGGGCCGCGGGCCGAAGTCGTTCTCGGCCGCCGTCACCTGATAGAGCGCGTATTGCACACGCGGCGAAAAGGCGATCGCCCGGTTGCCGGGGATCGTCCACGGCGTGGTCGTCCAGATCACGACGAATGCGCCCTGGAGGTCTCCGAGCACGCCGCCCTCGGCGTTCTGCGCAATCACAACCTGGCGCAGCGCCTCCCTCGTCCCGAGCGTGAAGCCCGGCTCGGCCTTGAGCATGATCGGGAACTTCACCCAGATCGTGTCGCTCTCGACGTCCGCATATTCAACCTCGGCCTCGGCAAGCGCGGTGCGCTCGACGACAGACCACATCACCGGCTTGGAGCCGCGATAGAGCTGGCCGGAGCGCGCGATCTTCAGAAGTTCGCCGGCGATCCGGGCCTCGGAGTGGAAGTTCATCGTCGTATAGGGATTGTCGAAGTCGCCCTCGATGCCGAGGCGCTTGAACTCCTCCGACTGCACCTTGATCCAGTGCGCGGCGAAGTCGCGGCATTCCTGGCGGAATTCGTTGACCGGGACCTCGTCCTTGTTCTTGCCCTTCTCGCGGTACTTCTCCTCGATCTTCCATTCGATCGGAAGGCCGTGGCAATCCCAGCCGGGAACGTAGTTGGAATCGTAGCCGCGCATCTGGAAGGAGCGGGTGATGACGTCCTTGAGGATCTTGTTCAGCGCATGGCCGATATGGATGTTGCCGTTGGCGTAGGGCGGGCCGTCATGCAGGACGAACTTCTCGCGGCCGGCGGCGGAGGCGCGCAGCTTCTTGTAGAGGTCCATCTTCTGCCAACGGGCGACGAATTCCGGCTCCTTCTGCGGCAGGCCGGCGCGCATCGGGAAGTCCGTTTCCGGCAGGTAGAGTGTCTTGGAGTAGTCGAGCTTTTCGGCAGTGTCGGTCATGGCTCAGGCAATCGTTCTGGCGCCGCAGGGCGCTTCGGGATGAGGATGAGGTGGCTAAGGCGCGTAAACAGGCGCCCGGATACCCGGACCTTCCCGGCGCCTGATGCTCAGGCGGCGCAGAAGGCCGGGCCGATAATTCGTATGAAGGGGACCGGCCGGTACGTTCTCATGGCACGCGTCTTTACGGGTTTTCGCCGGTGAAGGAAAGAGCGCTGTTCGAATAGCGCCCGGCTACCGGAAGGCGATCTTCGCGTCGAGTTCGCCAAGCGGCGTCACGCCCGCGAGAAGCGCCCTCGCCTCTTCCTCGTCGCGCTTCATCTGCTGCACCAGCGGCTCCAGCCCGTCGAACTTCAGTTCGTCGCGCAGGTGGCCGAAGAAGGAGACGGAGCACGTCTCGCCGTAGAGATCGCCGGAGAAGTCGAAGAGATAGGTTTCCAGCAGCGGGGCGCCGTTCTCCGTCACCGTCGGACGGCGGCCGTAGCTCGCGACCCCGTCGT
>JAEZHO010000152.1 GCA_023416545.1 Pseudomonadota bacterium | reverse complement strand
CAGGGCTATGACGCGATCGTCCTGAACGCGGCGTCTCCGACGGCCCTGAACGGCGCCGTCAAGGAAGCCTGCGACGCGGGCATCGTCGTCGTTTCCTTCGACGGCATCGTCACCGAGCCTTGCGCCTGGCGGATCGCGGTCGACTTCAAGGCCATGGGCGAAAGCCAGCTCGACTATCTCGCCAAGAAGATGCCGCAGGGCGGAAACCTTCTCGAGATCCGCGGTCTTGCCGGCGTCTCGGTCGATGACGAGATCCATGCGGGCATCCAGGCCGGTGTCGAGAAGAACCCGCAGTTCAAGATCGCCGGCTCGGTCAACGGCGACTGGGCGCAGGACGTGGCGCAGCGTGCCGTTGCCGGCATCCTGCCGAGCCTGCCGGAGATTGCTGCTGTCGTGACCCAGGGTGGTGACGGCTACGGCGCGGCGCAGGCCTTCGCCGCGGCCAACCGCCCGATCCCCACGATCGTCATGGGCAACCGCGAGGACGAACTGCGCTGGTGGAAGGAACAGAAGGACGCGAACGGCTACGAGACCATGTCCGTGTCGATCGCGCCGGGTGTTTCGACGCTCGCATTCTGGGTCGCACAGCAGATCCTCGACGGGAAGGACGTCAAGAAGGACCTCGTCGTGCCCTTCCTGAGGATCGACCAGGATAATCTCGAGGCAAATCTCGAGAAGACCGAGAAGGGCGGCGTCGCCAACGTCGAGTACTCGCTGGAAGATGCGCAGAAGGTGATCGGCGCAGGCATGTAGGAGCAGGGCTCCACCTTCCGCACCGGATGCGGGCGATCAAGCCGCATCCGGTGCCTTTGTCGCGAACCGCTGGGGCAGAACAGCATCTCCATGGATAAGGCAGTGTTCAATCAAGAGGTCGTGGCGGCCCGAGGCGTCAAGGTGGCCTTCGGTGCCGTGAAGGCGCTGGACGGCGCCGACCTGGTGATCCGCGGCGGGGAATGCGTCGGGCTGGTCGGCCACAACGGCGCCGGCAAGTCCACCATCGTCAACGTGATCAATGGGGCGCTTTCCCCGCAGGAGGGGAGCGTCGCCTATGCCGGCGAGGCCGGGCTCCACGGCATTGCCCGCGCCCGGGCGAACGGCGTGCGTTGCGTATTCCAGGAGCTCTCGCTCTGCCCGAACCTCACGATCGCCGAGAACGCTCGCATCATGCACGGCGATCTTGGCGGTGCCGGCTGGCGAAGGCGCGGCCTCGACCTGGTCAGCCGCCAGCTTGCGGAAATCTTCCCGGGCCACGGGATCGATTGCGGCAGCGTGGTCGAGGATCTCGGCATTGCCGAACGGCAGATGGTCGAGATCGCGATCAACTTCGCAGCCGTCTCGGCGCCCCCGAAGCTCGTCATCCTGGACGAGCCTACCTCTTCGCTGGATGCAGGGCTTGCCGGGCAGCTCATGGCCTACGTTCGCCGCTACGTCGGTTCCGGGGGCTCCGTTCTCCTGATCTCCCACATCCTGGGAGAGATCCTTTCCACCTCGGACCGCATCGTCGTGATGAAGGACGGCAAGGTGGTGGCCGACAGGGCCGCGGATGAATTCGATACGCGCCGGCTTGTCGAGACGATGGGAAGCGTGGTGCGGAAGCGCGCCGGGAAGCATATTTCCGTTCGCGAGCGGTCAGCGCCGGTCCTCTCCGTTCCCGCTTCTCTCGGTTCCGACATGCGGCTCGAGGCCTTCGAGGGTGAGATCATCGGTCTCGCGGGGCTTGGCGGGCACGGCCAGACCCAGGCGCTTCTCGATCTCTATCTCTCCGCAAACAGCAACTGGCTTCCGATGCACGAGCCGAAGATGGCATTCGTCGCCGGGGACCGCGGGCTGAACGGCACGTTCCCGCTCTGGAGCATACTGAAGAACCTCAGCATTTCCTCGCTGAAGGCCCTTTCCTCGCGCAACGTGATCGACACGCGGCAGGAAGATCGGATCAGTGAGGGCTGGAAGAAGCGGATCGAGATACGCACGCCGAACATGGAAAATCCCATTCTTTCCCTTTCGGGCGGAAACCAGCAGAAGGTTCTCTTCGCCCGAGCTCTCGCCACGTCGGCCAGGGTGGTCCTCATGGACGACCCGATGCGCGGCGTGGATATCGGCACCAAGCAGGAGGTCTACGACATCCTTCGCTCTGAGGCCGGGAGCGGCCGCACCTTCATCTGGTATTCGACCGAGATGGACGAAATCTGCCTCTGCGACCGGGTCTACGTGTTCCGCGACGGCCAGATCGCGGCCCATCTCGGCGGCGAGGATGTCAGCGAGGCGAATGTGCTGGCTGCCTCCTTCTCCGGAGGTGAAGCGGCATGAAGCTCTCCTCGGGCGCCATAAGGACCATCCTGCCGGCGGCCTCCCTTGCCGTTCTTCTCGCGGCAGTCTTCTACATGCAGCCGCGGGCGATGACCTATACGGGGCTGAACCTCTTGTTCAACCTCGCCGTGCCGATCGCGCTCGCGACCGTGGCGCAGATGCTCGTCATGGCGGTCAACGATCTCGACCTGTCCATGGGCGCGTTCGTCAGCTTCTGTGCCTGCGTTGCCGCTACCTTCCTGCAGGCCTCGCCGGCGATCGGGATACTGATCCTGGTGGGCGCCATTGCCGTCTACGCCGCGCTCGGGGTGATCATACACATCCGGCAACTGCCCTCGATCGTCGTGACGCTCGGAATGAGCTTCGTCTGGGCGGGCCTTGCCGTGCTCATTCTGCCGTCCCCGGGAGGAACCGCGCCGGAATGGGCCCAGGCGCTGATGACGGCGAAGCCGCATTTCATGCCGATGGCGATCCTCGCCAGTCTGGTCATTGCCGTCCTCACCCATCTTCTCGTCATGCGCTCCACATTCGGCGTGCTCATCCGGGGCGTCGGGGGCAACATGCGCTCGGTCGAAAGGGCCGGGTGGTCGGTGATCGGCATCCGCGCGGGCGCCTATGCGCTCGCCGGCCTCTTTGCGGTGCTCGCAGGGATCGCGCTGGTGGGGCTGACCACGTCGGCGGATGCCAACATCGCGCTTCGATACACGCTGCTGTCGATTGCCGGGGTCATCCTCGGCGGCGGCGAGTTCGTCGGAGGGCGTGTGTCGCCGGTCGGGGCCGTCATCGGCGCGCTCACCCTGACCCTTGCCGGATCCTTCCTCTCCTTCGTGCGCATCTCTCCTGACTGGCAGATCGGCGCACAAGGCGCGATCCTGATCATCGTGCTTGCGATGCGGCTTGCATTGAACCGGATGGAAAAGCGGGAGAAGGTGCATTGACCACGTTGAGCAGCCTTTCCGGCAAGCCGTGGATCTAGTCGTTTGCGGCGGCGATCATTGTCTGGGTGGTCACCGTCCTCTTCACCGGAGGCTCGAGTTCCCTCGGGCTGACGCAGGCGGCGCTGACCTTCGCGGCGTTCTCGATCGTCGTCGGCATCGGCCAGATGTTCGTGATCACGCTTGGCCCGGGCAATATCGATCTTTCCGTTCCCGCCACCATGACCCTTTCCGGAACCATCGCCCTCAAGATCATGGAGGTGCAGGACGGCATGATCTTGATCGGCCTGATCGTTGCGATCGGGCTCGGCATCGGCGTCGGGATCGGAAACTTCGCCCTCATCAAGCTCCTGCGTATTCCGCCGATCATCGCCACCCTGTCGATGAGCTTCATCGTGCAGTCCTGCGCCATCTGGACAAATCGCGGGCTGCGCATCAAGCCTCCGCAGGCGTTGTCGGATTTCACCACCTCATACACGTTCGGCGTCCCGAACGTCGCCATCGTTGCCGGGGCGCTCTCGGTCGCCGCCTGGTTCCTGCTCGAGCGGACCATCTACGGCCGCTGGATTTCCGCCATCGGGCAGAGCCCGTTCGCAGCCAGGATGGCCGGCATTCCCGTCGATGGAACGCGCTTCGTCACCTATGTCCTCTGCGCCGTCCTCGCCTCGTTATGCGGCTACCTGCTGGCGAGCTTTTCGGGCGGGGCAGCCCTCAATATGGGCGCGGAATATCTGCTGATGTCGATCGCCGTCGTGGTGATCGGCGGCACGGCGGTCGCCGGCGGCAATTCCAACGTCCCGGGGATATGGGGCGCATCCCTCTTCATGTTCCTCGTCGTCTCGATGCTCAATACCTATGGCTTCGGCGCCGGCGTCCGCCTCATCCTGACGGGCCTCATCATCATCGGCGTGATACTCGCCGCGGGCGGCAAGCAGGCCGCGCGGTAACCCCTAATCAAAGCAATGGACAACACGCATGGGAAAGCCAGCGGCGATCTACGAAATCCATGACGAGCGGTTCCGCCGGCTGACGGTCGGAAGTTCAGACCTGGAGCAGCTCTACGGGGGCTGCCGCTGGGCGGAAGGACCCGTCTGGTTCGCGGACATGCAGTGCCTGATCTTCAGCGACATTCCCAACCAGCGGATGCTGCGATGGGTGGAGGGCGGCGGTGTGTCCGTCTTCCGGTCGCCGTCCAACTTCGTCAACGGCAATACCCGCGACCGCCAGGGCCGGCTCGTCTCCTGCGAGCACGGGGGACGCCGCGTGACCCGGACGGAATTCGACGGGTCTCTGACCGTTCTCGCCGATCGTTTCCGCGACGGGCGGCTGAACTCTCCCAACGACGTTGTCGTGCGGTCGGACGACACTATATGGTTCACCGACCCCACCTACGGCATTCTTTCCGACTACGAAGGTTTCGAGGCGACGCCCGAGCAGCCGACCCGCAACGTCTACCGGCTGGATGCGAAGAGCGGCAGCCTGACCGCCGTGGTGACCGATTTCGGCCAGCCGAACGGTCTCGCATTTTCTCCGGACGAGACGGTACTCTACGTCGCGGACTCTTCCTCCAGCCACGACCCGAAGGCGCCCCGGCACATCAGGGCCTTCGATGTCGACGGGCAGGGGACGCTCTCCAACGGGCGCGTCCTCTGTGATATCGACAACGGCCTGCCGGACGGGCTGCGGGTGGACGTCCTCGGAAACGTCTGGACGAGCGCCGGCGACGGTGTCCACTGCTTCTCCCCTGAGGGCGACCTGCTGGGGAAGATCCTGGTGCCGGAAACCGTGGCCAACGTCGCCTTCGGCGGCCCCCGCCGCAACCGCCTCTTCATCACCGCCAGCAAGAGCCTCTACGCTGTCTATCTTGCGGTCAGGGGCATCTAGCCGGCCAGTCGCTAATGGCCTGTGCTGGGTGGGCTACGGCTCGCTGCGCTCCCTGAGCGGTCGCGGTGGTCGAGGACAGTGCCCGGGTATGACCGGGTTGACCAGCGGCGAATTTTCCGCGAAGGGCCGACACTCCCGATATGCTATACTAGACCGATGGGCCAGTATAGGATTGGTGCGTATTGGATGTCGCCCATGCCGTTCAGATCGCCCGCCATGTCGACGGGCACGACAGGTCCGGGACGAAGAAGTGGTCGCTGCCGAACACGACTTCGAACTGACCGATGACGGCGTTGTCGAACGGCTTCGGACGATACCGCGCTACGCGAACGCACGCTCAAGCGTATGGAAACGTCGCAGGCCCGTTATGGATGAGCTCGGCACTGGAGGCGCACCGCAGCTGATGGCCGTGATCGACGACACGCCGATTGATCTCAACGGCGAGATTCCCTGTCACGGTCACGAACGCCTATTAGGAGTAATAGAAGACCTGACTGCCCCCGCGTAAACCAACCACCGAAGGATCAAATCATGAAAATCGCACTTATCGGCGCTTCTGGTCAGGTCGGCTCACGTATCCTCGCTGAGCTTTCGAGCCGTGGTCATTCTGTAACCGCCATCGCGCGCGACCCGACCAAGATTGCTTCCCTTCCGGGCGTGACTGCGGTCGCCGGCGATATCGAGGCTACCGATGATCTTGCGCAGACCCTCAAAGGTCACGACGCCGTCATCAGCTCGGTTCACTTCTCGGCAAGCGATCCGGACAAGCTTCTCTCAGCTGTCAAAGCCTCAGGCGTGCGTCGCTATTATGTTGTCGGAGGTGCCGGTAGTCTCGAGGTGGCACCGGGCAAGCTTCTTGTGGACACTCCAGAATTTCCGGCCATCTACAAGACCGAGGCGCAGGGCGGCGTGGACTTCCTCAACAAGCTAAAGGGTGAAGCCGGCTTGGAGTGGACTTTCCTGTCGCCATCGGCGGCATTCGTGCCGGGTGAGCGCACCGGCACCTTCCGACTGGGCCAGGACCAACTGCTGACCAACGAAAACGGTAGCAGCATATCGTTCGAAGACTACGCCATCGCCCTTGCGGACGAAATCGAGACGCCGATGCACGTTCGCCAGCGCTTTACCGTGGGCTACTGATCAGTCTGGAAAGCGTCATGCTTGTCGATGCCGCGGCCACGCCCCATCAGTAAGTATTGCGTTTTTCAGAAGCTTGCTCGCGACCTCTGAATGACCGATTTGGCGATTGAGTTGACGCTTGATATCGCATGGTGGAGGGCAATCGTGCCCGACCTGAGAGATAGGTGACGAAACGTACCGGATACATGGGTAACACTTTCCGTTTTGCGGGAGGTGTTGATGCCGTGGAAAGAGATTTCGGTTATGGAGGAACGCCTGCGATTTGT
>JAEZHO010000288.1 GCA_023416545.1 Pseudomonadota bacterium | reverse complement strand
TAGCGCGTCGTGTCGCGGGCGGTGAACAGCCGGGCGAGATCGGCAAGCGCCACCAGGAAGGAGACGCTCCGCTTCAGCGTCCGCAGCGTCGTCATCACCTCCGCTTCCGTCGGCGCTCGGCCGTCCTTCGGCTTCCAGCAGTCGCGGGCGTCGGTGATCAGCCGTTCCAGCGTCGGCTGCAGCGGCTCGGTCACCGCCGTGGCCAGGAGCTGCGGCGAAACGGCGGCAGCGTCGCGCAGGTAGGGAGAAAGGGTGAGCGCCGCGATGAGGAAATGCCTCAGCGGGCCGTCCTCGGCCATCACCTGCGAGAGCGCCGGCTCCTGCTTGCCGGCGTCCTTGAGGAGCGCGGTGACGGCCTTCGCCTCGGTCTGGCTGTAGGGTCGCAGCGCGCTTGCGCCAACGTCCTTCAGATAGGTTGCAGTCTCTCCCACGGCGTCCTCCCTCAACCAGCCCTTCTTAGGGCCTGAAGGGCGGGAATACCATCGTGGCCGTCAACCCCGGCGCATTCTCCCGCTCCGGGTGGGTTGCCGAGAGCGTGAGCGAGCCGCCGTGCAGGTCCATCACCGCTTCCACCAGCGAGAGGCCGAGCCCCGTGCCGGGCTTCGACCGGCTGGCGTCGAGGCGCACGAAACGCTTCGTCACCTCGTGGCGCTTGTCCTCGGGAACGCCGGGGCCGCTGTCGCAGACGGAGAGCCGGGGCGAGCCGTCCTCCATCCTCAGCACCAGGCGGATCTCGCCTGCGCCGTTCCCCTCGCCGCCATACTTGATGGCATTATCGAGGAGGTTGAAGATCGCCTGGCCGATCAGTTCGCGGTTACCCTTGATCCTCAGCCCCGGCTCGATCTCGGTTTCCAGCTTCAGCCCCGCCTCCTCGGCCACGGGCTCGTAGAGTTCGCAGCTGTCGGCGGAAATGGCGGAAAGATCGACCTCGCTCATCTCGGCCGCGATCGACCCCGCCTCGACGCGGGAGATCATCAAAAGCGCGTTGAAGGTGCGGATCAGTTGGTCGGATTCGGCAATGATGCCTTCCAGCGCCGCGCGGCGGCTTTCCGGATCCTCGTCCTCCACCGCCTCCGCCGCCTTGTTGCGAAGCCGCGTCAGGGGCGTCTTGAGGTCGTGGGCAATGTTGTCGGAGACCTGCCTCAGGCCCTCGTTGAGCTTCTCGATCCGCCCGAGCATAGCGTTCAGCGATTCCGACAGGCGGTCGAACTCGTCGCCGGAGCGGCCGACGGGCAGGCGTTGCGAGAGATCGCCCGCCATGATCTTCTGGCTCGCGGCCGACATGCGGTCGATGCGCTTCAGTGCGTTGCGCCCGATCCCGAACCAGATGACCAACGCGCCGACCCCCATGATCGTCAGGGCCAGCATCAGGGCGCGACGGACGATGCCCCGGAAGCGGCCGGGCTCGCCGAGATCGCGGCCGACCATCACCCGCAGCCCGTTTTCCATCACCACGACGTTGGCGATAGCCATGTGCTCGCGCCCCGATCCCGTCTCCGAATAGGGATTGTAGGCGAAGGGGAAACGGGTCCAGCCCTGCTCGTCCAGCACGCCGGGTTCGAGCGAGGCGACGTTGCCGGCAAGGATCTCGCCATTGGTTCCGGCGACGACGTAGAGATTGGCGCCCGGCTGGCGCGACCGCCGCTCCATCAGCCGCAGCATGCCGTTCAGGCCGCCGCGATCGAAGGCGCGCTGGATGTCGCCGACTTCCTGGACGAGGTTCTCCTTCGTCTGCTGGGCGAGAATGCGCTCCGACATCCCCGTCACATAGACGACGAGGAAGGCGGCGCAGATCGAGAACAGAAGGATATAGAGGGCCGACAGCCGGACGGCGGTCGAGCGGAACATCAGGCGGACACGGGTCAGCACGGGCTCACGCCTCGTCCTTGATCATGTATCCGGCGCCGCGGATCGTCTTCAGGAGGGGCTTGTCGAAGTCCTTCTCGATCTTGGAACGCAGCCGCGAGACATGCACGTCGATGACATTGGTCTGCGGGTCGAAATGGTAGTCCCAGACATGCTCGAGCAGCATGGTGCGGGTCACCACCTGGCCGGCGTTCTTCATCAGGTATTCGAGAAGCCTGAATTCGCGCGGCTGCAGAAGGATCTCGCGACCCGCCCGCTTGACCTCGTGTGACAGCCGGTCGAGCTCCAGGTCGCCGACGCGATAGACCATGTCCTGCTCGGGCTTGCCCTTGCGGCGCCCCAGCACCTCCACCCGCGCCAGAAGCTCGGAAAACGCATAGGGCTTCGGCAGGTAGTCGTCGCCGCCCGCCCTCAGCCCCGTTACCCGGTCGTCCACCTGCCCGAGTGCCGAGAGGATCAGCACCGGCGTCTCGATTCCGCGCTGGCGCAGTTCGCTGATCACCGACAGGCCGTCGCGACGCGGCAGCATGCGGTCGATGACCATCACGTCATAGCTGTTCTCGCTGCCCATGAAGAGGCCGCTTTCCCCGTCGCTTGCATGGTCGACGACAATGCCGGCCTCGCGAAAGGCCTTGGTCATGTATGCGGCCGCTTCCAGATCGTCTTCAATCACCAGTATCTTCATGCGCGGCACAATAGCGCCGGCGGCACCTTTTGCACTATCGGATTCGCCGGCATCGGCACGGTATGTGGGCGTATCCATCTTCGCTCCTTCGATCGCAGTACGGCGGCGGGAATGAAAAAGGGCGCCGACGTTACCGGCGGCGCCCTCCTGATGCTGATTTGGGAGGATCAGCCTTCGTTGATCGGCAGGGCGACGAAGCGGCTGCCGTTCTCGGACTCGATCTGGAACAGGGCGCGGGTGCGGCCGTCCTTGCGAGCCTGCTCGATCACCTTCTCGATGTCGCCGGCAGACTTTACCGACTGGTTGTTGACCGAGACGATCTTCTCGCCGGCGCGCAGGCCGCGGCCTGCGGCTTCCGAGTTCGGATCGACTTCGACGACCGAGAGGCCGGCGCCGTCTTCGGCAGGCGCAACGGTGATGCCGAGGCTTGCCAGCGCCTGTTCGGTCGCGGGCTTGCGGGTCTCGGGCGTCGTTGCTTCGGCACGCTCGGAGGCTTCGCTCGCCAGGTTGCCCAGGGTCACTTCGAGGCTCTGCGACTTGCCGTCACGCCATACGGCGACGTCGACCTTGGTGTCGGGGCCGATGGCGGCAACCTTGCGGGCAAGGTCACGGGCGTCCTTGATCGGCTCGCCGTTGAGGGCGGTGATCACGTCACCTTCCTTGATGCCGGCCTTCTGGCCCGGAGAACCTTCCTGCGGGGCAACGACGAGCGCGCCCTGCGGCTCCGACAGGCCGAGCGATTCGGCGATGTCCTTGTTGACCGGCTGGATCTGCACGCCAAGCCAGCCGCGCTCGACCTTGCCGTTCTCGATCAGTTCGGAGACCACGTCGCGGGCGACGGAGGCCGGGATGGCGAAGGCAATGCCGACATTGCCGCCCGACGGCGAGAAGATCGCGGTGTTGATGCCGATGACCTCGCCTTCGAGGTTGAAGGCAGGACCGCCGGAATTGCCGCGGTTCACGGCTGCGTCGATCTGGATGTAGTCGTCATAGGGGCCGGAGCCGATGTCGCGGCCGCGGGCCGAGATGATGCCTGCGGTGACCGATCCGCCGAGGCCGAACGGGTTGCCGACGGCAACGACCCAGTCGCCGACGCGGGCCTTGGAATCGTCAGCGAAGTCGACATAGGTGAAGTCGCGGTTGGCATCGACCTTGAGGACCGCGAGGTCGGTGCGGCTGTCGGCGCCGATCAGCTTGGCGTCGAGTTCGGTGCCGTCGTCGAGTACCACCGTGTAGGCGGCGCCGTCGGCGATGACGTGGTTATTGGTGACGAGGTAGCCGTCCTCGGAGATGAAGAAGCCGGACCCCTGCGAGGTCGGACGCAGCTGGCGCGGACCGTCTGCCTTGTCGTTGTTCTCGCCTTTGGGGGCGCCGCGGGACTGCGGGCCGCCGAATTCACGGAAGAAACGCTTCAGCGGATGGTCGTCGGGCAGGTCCTCGAAGCCCTGGCCGCCGAAGTTGAACGAGAAATTCCCGTTATCGTTGGCCATCTGCGTCTCGGACTGGACGCGCACGGACACGACTGCCGGGGAGACCGCGGAGACGACGTCGGCGAAGCTCGGAGCTTCCGGCGCCTGAACCTTTACCGGGTCTGCGAACGAGTCGATGACCTGTCCCGGAATGCCGGTCGACAGCATCACCGCAGCCAGGCCGGCGACCGTCGTGGTCTTCAACACGGTCTTCAGCGAGGGTCGTGCAAATTTGCTGTTGAGCATCGTGAATACCTTCTTCTCTTCGTAATGATCTTTCCGGAAACGCCCGGAAGGCGGTGGATGCGAAGAGATATAGGAAGGCTCACCTTAACTGCATGTGTCGGCAGGATGAAAAATTCGTAATGTTGGCCGCTCAGCGCCTGTCGAGAAGCTCGTCGATGCGCGCCTGCTCCTCGGCCGAAAGCGGTGCGGGGGCGCGTGCCTGGAGGCGGCCGCGGGCCATCAGCACCAGCACGATGCCGCCGATCAGGAGAAGCGCTGCCGGGGCCGTCCACAGAAGCACCGTGCGCATCGAGAGGCGCGGCTTCAGGAGCACGAACTCGCCGTAGCGGGAGACGACGTAATCGATCACCTGCTCGTCCGTATCGCCCTGCTGCAGCCGCTCGCGGACCAGGACGCGCAGGTCCCGGGCAAGCTCGGCATTGGAATCATCGATCGACTGGTTCTGGCAGACCATGCAGCGCAGGTTGACCGACAGGTTCCTCGCCCGCTCCTCGAGCACCGGATCAGCGAGGATCTCGTCGGGATTGACCGCCAGAGCCGGGAGCGGCGCCAGCATGACGAAGAGGGCAAGGAGAAATCCGCGGATCATTCGGCAGGCTCCAGTGCAGGCCGGACGGCGCGGGCGCGGCGCGTCGGCGCACCGACCCTCAGCCTGCGGTCGGAGAGCGAGACGAAGCCGCCGAGCATCATGATCAGCGATCCGCCCCAGATGCAGAGGATGAAGGGCTTCCACCAGATGCGCACCACTATGCCGCCGTCGGCCATCGGGTCGCCGAGCGACACGTAGAGCTGGCTGAGGCCGAAGGTCAGGATGCCGGCTTCCGTCGTCGGCATGCGCCGCGCGGTATAGAGCCGCTTCGACGACCATGTGTCGGCGACCACGACGCCGCCCTCACTGATGGTGAAATGGCCGCGCTCCTCGGTGAAGTTCGGGCCGACCGCCTCGCGCATGCCGTCGAAGACCAGCGAATAGCCGCCCGCTTCCGCGGTCATGCCCGGCTTCATCTCGACGACGGTCTCGGTCTCGTAGGTGGTCACCATGACGACGCCGAGCACGGTCACGCCGAGGCCGAAATGGGCAAGCGCGGTGCCGAAGGCCGAGCGTGGCAGGCCGGCCAGCCGCCGCCAGGCGACGTTGAACGGCAGCTTGCCGAAGTTGGCGCGATACCAGAGGTCGGCGAGCGCGCCGAACATGCCCCAGAAGGCAAGCGCAAGGCCGAAGACCGCCAGCACCGGGCCGCCGTTCTCGATGTAGTAGAGGGCAAGTCCGGCGAAGAGCGCCAGGCCGGCGGCGCCGTAGAGCCGCTGCAGCGCGCCGAGGAGGTCTCCCCGCTTCCAGGCCAGCATCGGACCGAAGGGCACCGCGATGAGGAGCGGGATCATCAGCAGCCCGAAGGTCATGTTGAAGAACGGTGCGCCGACCGAGATCTTCTCGCCGGTCAGCGTCTCCAGGACGAGCGGATAGAGCGTGCCGATCAGGATCGACGCGGTCGCGACCGTCAGGATCAGGTTGTTGAGGACGAGCGATCCCTCGCGCGAGATCGGGGCGAAGAGGCCGCCGGCCTTCAGCATCGGCGCGCGCCACGCGAAGAGCGCGAAGGCGCCGCCGATGAAGATCATCAGGATGGCGAGGATGAAGATGCCGCGCGTCGGATCGGTGGCGAAGGCATGGACCGAGGTCAGCACGCCGGAGCGGACGAGGAAGGTGCCGAGCAGCGACAGCGAGAAGGTCATGATGGCGAGCAGCACGGTCCAGATCTTCAGGCCTTCGCGCTTTTCCATCACCAGCGCCGAATGCAGCAGCGCCGTACCGGCGAGCCACGGCATGAAGGAGGCGTTCTCGACCGGATCCCAGAACCACCAGCCGCCCCAGCCGAGTTCGTAATAGGCCCAGTAGGACCCCATGGCGATGCCGGCCGTCAGGAAGGTCCAGGCGGCGAGCGTCCACGGGCGCACCCAGCGCGCCCAGGCCGCATCGATGCGGCCGTCGATCAACGCCGCGACCGCGAAGGAGAAGCAGACGGAAAAGCCGACATAGCCGAGATAGAGGAGCGGCGGATGAACGGCGAGCCCCGGGTCCTGCAGGACCGGATTGAGGTCCTGGCCTTCAGCCGGCGCCGGGCTGAGGCGCAGGAAGGGATTGGAGCTCAGGAGGATGAACAGCGTGAAGGCGGTGGTGATCCAGGCCTGCACGGCCAGCACGTTCGCCCGCAGCGTGTCGGGAAGGTTGCGCCCGAAGAAGGCGACGAGCGCGCTGAAGAAGACGACGATCAGCAGCCACAGCAGCATGGAGCCTTCGTGATTGCCCCAGACGCCGGAGAACTTGTAGACCATCGGCATCATCGAATGGGAATTCTCCCAGACGTTGCGCACCGAGAAGTCCGACACCGCGTAGCCCCAGGTCAGCGCCGCGAAGGAAAACAGCACCAGCACGAACATCAGGATCGAGCCCACCGGCGCCAGCGCCATCATCGCCGCGTCGTTGCGGCGCGCGCCGATGAGCGGCACGATCGACACGATCAGCGCGGTGGCGAGCGCCAGGACGAGTGCGTAATGTCCGACCTCGATGATCATTGGGTCGCCGCCTCTTCGCCGTCCTTCCAGACGCCCTGCTCCTTGAGCCGGTCGGCCACTTCCTTCGGCATGTAGTTCTCGTCGTGCTTGGCAAGCACGGAATCGGCCACGAAGGAACGGGTGGCGACATCGAAGGAGCCTTCGGTCACCACGCCCTGCCCCTCGCGGAAGAGGTCCGGCAGGATGCCCGTGTAGCTCACCGGCACGGTGTTCGAGCCGTCGGTCACCGAGAAGCTGACCGTCGAACCTTCCCCGCGCTTCACCGATCCTTCGGCCACGAGCCCGCCGAGGCGGATGCGCGTGCCGGGAGAAACCTCGGTCGTGGCGAGATCGGCCGGCATGTAGAAATAGGCGACCGACTGGCTGAAGGCGAACATGACCAGCAGCACCGCGGCGAGGATGAAGCTCATGCCGCCCGCGATGATCGTCAGCCGTTTCTGTTTGCGTGTCATTGGGTCACTCCTTCGACGGTCAGGCCGACCTCATGGGCAAGAGCGATCAGTTGCCGCCCCTCGTCGCCTTCCGCCGGGAAAGTCTGCAGGCCGGTTTTAAGTGCTTCTTCGGCCTTTTGTTTGTCTCCGAGAACCGAATAGGACCGCACGAGGCGGAGCCAGCCCTCGATATTGTTCGGGTCTTCCTGCAGCCGGGCGGCGAGGCTCTCGACCATGCCGCGGATCATGTCCTGGCGGTCGCCCTCTTCCATCTCCCCTGCGGCCGCCACGTCGTCGGCGGACGGGTTCTTCGGCGCCTCGGCCGTTGCGGCGGACGCGCCGCCGGTTGCGGCGATATGCTGGCGGATCAGGTCCATCCACGGCGCGTCGGGCGGCGAATCCTTGGCGATCTCCTCGAACATCGCGCGGGCCTCGTCGTGGCGCCCGACCTGTTCGAGGCCGAGACCGACATAGAAGCGGGCGCGCGCATTGACCGGCTTGAGGCGCAGGCTCTCCTCGAAGGCAAGCCGCGCATCCTCGGTGACGATGCCGTCATTGGCGGCGACGAGCGTTTCGCCGAGACCGTCGAGCCGCTCGGGGCTGGTTCCGAGCAGGCGGATCGCGTTGCGGAAGGCCATTTCCGCATCGCCCAGCCGCATGGCCCGGAAGTAGATCGGCCCCAGTATGTCCCAGCCTGCCCCGTCGTTCGGGTTCTCGGCAAGGTGGCGCTCCGCCTTGGCGACCAGCAGGGCCATGTTCTGGCCGGGGTTCTCGAGCCGGGCGGCAAGCGGCTGGTCGGGAATCTGGGGGCTGCCGAGGAGGAGATAGAGCGACAATCCGACGGCGGGGACGAGGAGCGTCACGGTAACGCCGCTCGCGGTCATGCCGGCACGGCCGGTAGAACCCTTGCCGCGCGTTTCCGCCTCGCCCGCGACCGACAGCAGCCGGCGGCCGATCTCGGCCTTGGCATATTCGGCTTCCTCGGCGGAGATCAGGCCCTGGTTGCGGTCACGCTCGAGCTCGTCCAGCTGGTCGCGATAGACGGCGATCTCGCCGGCGCGGTCCGGAGTCGTGGTTTTGGCACTGCGCGCCAGCGTGGCGAGCAGGATGGCCGCAACGGCGGCGGTCAGGACGGCGAGTACGATCCACAAGAACATAATGGTCCAATTACTGGAACCGGCCTTCCTTTCCAACGGGAAAGCCGGTGATGACGCGGATTTGAGGCGTTTGGCCGCAAGCTTTGATGCTCGCCAGATGCACCCGTCCCGCCATCCCCGCCTTGACGCATGTCAAATCGTCAGGTGAGCGGGGTCCAGCTGCCGTCCTTGTTGCGGCAGGCGGCGCCGCGCGCGATCACCTGCCGTCCGCCCGTCGCAAGCGTGTGCCTGTACTGGCGGCAGTTCTGCGAACCGACCTGGTAGGGAGCCGCGGCGACGACCTGACCGCTCACGTCCCCGCCGTTCCAGCTGATCGGCTGGCCGACCGCGGCCGCCTCCAGTGCACGGTATTCGGCCTCCAGCGCCCTCGCGCGGTCGCTGTTGCTGATCGGGACCCCGCTGCGGCTGACGATGCCGCCCTCGAGCGCCGCGATATAGGGCGTCGAACCCGACGATCTCGCCGACATCAGGCCGCCGCCGTTCCCGGATGTCGTCGAACATCCCGCGACGACCGCCAGGGCCGTGAACGTCACACCAAGCTGCATACTTCTGGAACGCATGTGTTCAACACCGGTTGGAGTATTTTCCCGCATCGAAGTCGCGCGTCGGCCATCGCCCGCCGGGACCCGCTCTGGGGATATGGAGCCTTTGCCCGCATCAGGCAACATCCTTCGTCACCGACGGGAGGAGAAGTGTTGCGCGCAAGCCACCCTTGTCGCTGCGATGGAGTTCGAACCGCCCCTGATATTCGGCGGCGATCTCGCGCACGATGGAGAG
>JAEZHO010000265.1 GCA_023416545.1 Pseudomonadota bacterium | reverse complement strand
ATCGGTACCAAGCGGCACCGAACCATCAGGAGCATCCGATGCTGACAGGCGTAACGAGTGGTTGGCAGAACCCAGTCTCCGAGGAACACCGTGTCCTCATCGTGGAGGACGAATTCCTGATTGCCCTGGACGTGGCCGAGACGATCGAGGCCATGGGCCTCAAGGTCGCCGGCTTGGCGAACGGTCGCAGCCCCGCCCTGGCACTCGCGCAGTCCGCGGACATCGCCCTCGTCGACGTCAACCTGGCGGACGGCAGGACAGGCCCGTCCATCGGCCGTGAACTGGCGGAGAAATACGGAGTGACGGTCATCTTCATGACCGCAAATCCCGAGGAGATCGAGCCCGGCAACAACGGCCCTCTGGGCGTTCTCACCAAGCCGGTCATGCCTCATGTCATCGAGCAGTCCATCGGCTATGCGCTTGCGGGCCGCACGGGCGGCTGCGCCGAACTGCCGCGCGAGCTTCGCGTCTTCCAGCGCGCTCACTGACCGCACCTGGACGGCGCTTGCAAAGCGCCGTGTCCCTCGCTAAATCTCTGGCTGATCTAACGGGGTGCCGCGCGCGGCTGAGAGGTATCCACCAACCCGCAGAACCTGATCCGGTTAACACCGGCGGAGGGATTAGACGGCGTCCATCGGCCCCTATTCCTTCGCGATCAGCACGGAGGCATGGATGCGGCTCTCGGGATTTTTGGCTTTCATCGCGGGATTGACCGCTCTGACCCCGGCTCTTGCCCAGGAGCCCAGCCTTACCGTCTATACCTACGAGAGCTTCACGGCCGAATGGGGCCCGGGCCCTCGGGTAAAGGCGGAGTTCGAGAAGTCCTGTGGGTGCCGGGTGAACTTCGTGGCTGTGGCCGACGGCGTCGCGCTTCTCTCCCGGCTGAAACTCGAAGGCGAAAATACCGAGGCCGACATCGTCCTGGGTCTCGACACCAATCTCGCCGCGGAAGCCAAGGCGACGGGCCTGTTCGAGCCTCATGGTCTCGCGACCGGCGCAATCACGGTGCCGGGCGGCTACCGGGACGACATCTTCATCCCCTATGACTACGGACATTTTGCAGTCGTCTACGACACCAAGACCATCGACGCCCCGCCGACGAGCCTGAAGGATCTGGTGGAGGGGGACCCGTCGCAGAAGATCGTGATCCAGGATCCACGCACCTCCACCCCGGGGCTCGGATTGCTCTTGTGGGTGAAGTCCGTCTACGGCGACCACGCCGAAGAGGCATGGACCAAGCTTCGCCGTCGCATCCTGACCGTAACTCCGGGCTGGTCGGAGGCCTATGGCTTGTTCACCAAGGGCGAGGTTCCGATGGTCCTCTCCTACACCACCTCTCCCGCCTATCACATGGTCGCCGAGGGTAGCGATCGATACCAGGCGGCACCCTTCGCTGAGGGCCATTACATCCAGATCGAGGTGGCAGGGCTGACGCGGACGTCGGATGAGAAGGAACTTGCGCGGCGGTTCCTCGATTTCATGATGTCGCCCGCCTTCCAGGACATCATTCCGACGACCAACTGGATGATGCCGGCGGGAAAGACGAGCGAGCCTTTGCCACCAGCGTTCGATCGGCTCGTGCAGCCGGCCAGGACCTTCCTCATGGATCCTTCCGAAGTGGCATCGAACCGTCAGGCATGGATCGACGAATGGCTGACCGCCATGAGCGGACGCTAGCCTCCGATGCTGACAGGACGGGAGCAGAGAGCCGCGATCGGCGGAGGCATTATCGCCTTCTTCGCCATCGCCGCTTTTGTAGGGCTTGCCGTCTACGCACTTCTTGCCGCCGCGCCGGCAGGTGAAGGTCACGCCTTCTGGTCGGCCTATACGGTGCGCGTACTGCGGTTCACGCTGCTTCAGGCGGGGCTCTCGACGCTGCTTTCCATCGGACTTGCAATCCCGGTCGCACTGGCGCTCGCCCGGCGGCCGCAACTTCCGGGACGGCTCTGGATCCTGCGGCTGATGGCGCTGCCGATGGGGCTTCCCGCACTTGTGGCGGCGCTTGGCCTCATCACGATCTGGGGCAGACAGGGGCTCCTCAACTCGCTCCTCCTGCAGGCAGGCCTCGACGAGCCGGTGAGCATCTACGGCCTCGGCGGCATCCTGCTCGCGCATGTTTTCTTCAACCTGCCGCTCGCCTGCCGGTTGATGGTCGCCTCGCTCGACCGTCTGCCGGGCGAATACTGGATGCTTGCCGCGCAACTGGGCATGCGGCCGGCGACCATCTTCCGGTTCATCGAATGGCCTGTGCTGCTCCGGGTCCTGCCGGGAATCGCCGGCCTGATCTTCATGCTTTGCGCAACGAGCTTCACGCTCGTCCTGGTGCTCGGAGGAGGACCGGCCGCGACCACGCTCGAAGTCGCGATCTACCAGTCCCTGCGGTTCGACTTCGATCCCGCCCGCGCGGTGGCGCTGTCGCTGCTGCAGATCGGCCTGACGGCCCTGCTCCTGATCACGCTTTCCCTCCTGCCGGCCACCGACGACCGGTTTCCCCGAAGCGGGCGCCGCGTGCGTCGCTTCGACGGGCATGGATTTGCCGCGCGTGCATGGGACGCGGTGGTCATCATCGCCGCCACCGCCTTTGTCCTCCTGCCCGTGCTCGCCGTTCTCGCCGCAGGGCTACAAGCGGACCTTTCCCGCCTTCTCCAGAGCGACAGCTTCCATCGGGCGCTGGCAACGAGCGCGACGATCGCGCTGGCATCCGGCCTGCTCACGGTGTCGGGCTCGGTCGCCCTCGTCAACGCGCGCCTGGCGATTGCCGACCGAAAGAACCCCGGCATGCTGCTCGGCGGCTTCTCCTCCGTTCTCGCCGCCACCTCCCTGCTCGTCCTCCTCGTGCCACCGGTCGTGCTGGGCACGGGCTGGTTCCTGTTTCTGCGGCTCTCGGGCTCGGCGTCAACGTGGATCGTCTGGATCGTCGTTGCGATCAACGCGCTG
>JAEZHO010000146.1 GCA_023416545.1 Pseudomonadota bacterium | reverse complement strand
TTTGCCGATGCCGACAATTCCGGCCTGCAGACGGCGCCCGAGGACCGCGATCCGGCCGATCCCCAGACCTGGGGCAAGGTCGGCCGCAACGAGGCATGCCCCTGCGGCTCCGGGAAAAAGTACAAGCACTGCCACGGCGCCTTCGAACAGGCCTGAGCCGGGCGCAGGATAGCCTATCGAAATGCCGCCTCCGGGCGGCATTTTTCGTTTCCGGCACCCCTTTCCAAAGGATTGTTAACCCTGCGGTGGCAAGAGTGGGATACCGGTATTGAGTTGATGTGAGTAGTGCGTGCCGATCATGGCGGTTCTCGAGACAGCTGAGAGATATCTGCCCGACGGCCTGCGTTCCAGGCTGAGGCCCGTGCTCGACTGGGTGACCGAGGCGAACGACCTGGATGACGAGACGGCCCGCGCCCAGCGGCAGGCCCTCCTCGCGTTTGCGATCCGCGTCTTCAGCGCCGCCATCGCCTTCGGTTCGCAGATCGTCCTCGCCCGCCTGATGGGCGAGTTCGAATACGGCATCTTTGCCTTCGTCTGGGTGATCGTCGTGCTGGCCGGAAATCTCTCCTGCCTCGGCTTCCATGCCTCGGTGATCCGCTTCCTGCCGCAGCACCAGGCCGATGGCGACCTCGCCGCCGCACGCGGCCTCCACGTCACAGCCCGCGTCTTCGCGGTGCTTTCGGCAAGCCTCCTGGCCGTGCTCGGCTTCCTCTTCCTGCGCCTGTTCGAAGGCTCGCTCGAGGACTATTGGCTGGCGCCGCTGTTCCTCGCCCTCTTCACGCTGCCGATGATCGCGCTCGGCGACGTCCTCGACGGGACCGCGCGCGCCAGCGGCTGGACGGTGACGGCGCTGACGCCGACCTTCCTCGTCCGCCCGACGCTGATCCTCATCTTCATGGTCGGCGCCGTCCGGTTCGGCGCGCCCGACACGGCCGTGACGGCGATGGGGGCCGCCCTTGCCGCCACCTATCTCACGACACTGATGCAGTTCCTGCGCCTGCGCCGCCGGTTGCGGCGGGCGCTTGGCCCCGGACCGCTTCGCCTCGACGCCGGAGCATGGCTCGGCTATTCGCTGCCGATCTTCCTGGTCGATGGAATCGGCTTCCTGCTGACCAATGCGGACGTGGTGGTGGTCGGCCTCTACCTGCCGCCCGACCAGGTCGCCGTCTATTTCGCGGCAACGAAGACGATCGTGCTCGTCCAGTTCGTGGCCTTCGCCGTCAAGGCGGCCGCGGGCCCGAGCTTTTCGGCCATGCTCGCGAGGGGCGAGACGGAGGAACTGGCGGCGTTCGCGGGTCGGACGTCACGCTGGAGTTTCTGGCCCGCGCTCTTCCTCGGCGCGGCCACCCTGCTGGTCGGCGAGCATCTGCTTTCGCTCTTCGGCCCGGCCTTCACGGCGGGCTACTGGCTGCTGCCGATCCTCTTTGCGGGCATCCTCGCCAAGTCCCTGGTCGGCCCCGTGGAAGTGCTGCTCAGCATGGCCGGCCGGCAGAACCTCTGCGTGCTTCTCTACGCCGTCGTCCTCGCCGCAAACATCGTCATGAACATCGCGCTCATTCCCCGTTTCGGCCTGAGCGGCGCGGCAACCGCGACCGCCGGCGCCATGGTGCTGGAGGCGATCCTGCTCCACCTCGCCCTTCGCCGGACGCTCGGGATCGCCATGTTCGCCTTCGCCGCTCCCGCCCTCCACGCAGGTAAGGGGGGATGACCATGGCCTCGTCACCAGACAGCCGCCGGCAACAGGATCCTGCAGCATCTCTCTGGACGCCACCCCTGGCGCCGCTGCCGCACGCCGACCGGCCGCGGGCCGACAGCCATACCGAGGTCGGACGCCCGGGACGCGAACTCTGCGTCTATCCGGCCGCACTCGGCTACGACCTGCAGCAGGAACTGGAATTCCTCTCCAACCGGGCGATGGAGCCGAACGTCTTCTTCAGCGCCCGCCTTCTGGCGCCCGCCATGCCGAGGCTCGAGGACAAGCAGGTCCGTTTCGCGGTGATCCGCGACGAGGACGATGTCCGATCCCGCATGCGCCTTCTGATGCCCTTCACGATCGAGAAGCCGGGTTTCTCGATCGGGCCCGCCATCACGCGTGCCTGGGCAAACCCGTTCGGACCGCTCGGGACGCCGCTGGTCGACGCGGAGGGCGCCGCGGAGACGATCGACAACCTGCTGGAAGGCCTCGCCCGGCCAGAGATGCAGCTTCCCTCCGTGCTGGTGCTGCCGCAGATCCGGGTCAATGGACGCTTCGCACAGCTGGCGCGCGCGGTTGCCGTCGCCCGCGACCTGCCGGTGACGCTGGCCGAGCGTGGTACGCGGCCCATGCTGGAAAGCCTCGAGGCGTCGGATGCCTATCTCAAGCAGGCGGTCTCCCCCCACCACTACCGGGAAATGCAGCGCCAGTGGCGACGGCTCGGCGAGCACGGGCCGCTCGACTATTCCGTCGCGCGGCAGCCGGAGGAAATCCGGCTTCGCATGGAGGAATTCCTGGCGCTGGAGGCGACCGGCTGGAAGGGACGCAAGCGCTCGGCCCTGATCAACGACCGCTACCGCGCCGCCTTCGCCCGCGAAGCGATCACCAATCTCGCCGAGATCGACGCGGTCCGCATCCATACGCTCGACCTCGGCGGTCGGGCGATCGCCTCGCTGATCGTCTTCGTCATGGCCGGTGAAGCCTATACCTGGAAGACCGCCTTCGACGAGGCGTTCGCCGCATGGTCGCCCGGCAAGCTGCTGATGATGAAGCTGACCGAATGGCATCTCGACGATGCCAACATCCTGCGCACCGATTCCTGCTCGACCGCCGACCACTCCATCATGAGCCGGCTCTGGCAGGAGCGGGAGGACATGGGAACGCTCGTCGTCGGCCTCCGGCACAATGCCGACAAGGACGTCCGCCAGGTGGCGGCCCAGCTTCACATGTACCGGAGCACGCGCAACATGGCGCGCATGCTGCGGCAGAAGATCCTGTCGATGGCAAGGCGGCCCGAATAGAGACTATTCGGCCGCCGCGCGCAGCCGCAGCTCGCGGCGGATCACCTTGCCGCTCGTCGTCAGCGGCAGTTCGTCGACGAACGCCACTTCGCGCGGATATTCGTGCATCGACAACCGGTACTTGACCCAGTCGCGGAGTTCGATCGCGAGCGCTTCGCCGGGCTCGTAGCCCTCCCGCAGGACGATGTAGGCCTTGACGATCTCCGTCCGAAGCGCGTCCGGCTTGCCGATCACGGCCGCCAGCCGGACGGCGGGATGGCCGCCGAGGCAATCCTCGATTTCCGCCGGGCCGATCCGGTAGCCGGCCGACGTGATGACGTCGTCGTCCCGGCCGACGAACTCCACGAATCCGTCCGCGTCGCGGCGTCCGATGTCTCCCGTCAGAAGCCAGCCTTCCCTCACCTTTGCCTCCGTCGCGGCCGGATCGTTCCAGTAGCCGAGGAACATGACCGGGTCCGGCGCCCTGACGGCGATCTCGCCCTCGACGCCATCCCCAACTTCCAGGCCGCGCTCGTCGAGAATGGCGACCTCGTGGCCGGGCACGCCCCGTCCGATCGCGCCGGCCCTGGTGATGCCGAGCGCGGCGCAGGAACCGAGGACGAAATTGCACTCGGTCTGGCCGTAAAGCTCGTTGACGGAAACGCCGAGGGCCTGGCGGGCCCATTCATAGGTCTCCCGCCCGAGTGCCTCGCCCGCGGACGTCACCGTTCGCAGGCGATGCGGACGACGAGGATCGGAACCGGCGACCGATCGCATGAGGCGGAGCGCCGTCGGCGGGATGAAGGCATTGCGGACGTCCATCTCGGCGATGATCCGGAACGCCATGTCGGCGTCGAACTTCTGCGCCGGCGAGGAGACGACCGGAATGCCGAGCATCAAGGCCGGAAGTAGAACATTCAGCAGGCCGCCGGCCCAGGCCCAGTCGGCGGGCGTCCAGATGCGATCTCCCTCCTGCGGCGCAAACTCGTGGCCCATCTGGAAGCCCGGAATGTGGCCGGCCAGCACCCGGTGGCCGTGAAGCGCAGCCTTCGGCGGCCCGGTGGTTCCCGAGGTGAAGATCATCAGCGCCGGGTCGTCGGGTCCCGTTTCCTCGACCGGAAACGGGGACGGATGCCGATCCAGCAGGTCGTCGAACGCCAGCGCGCCGTCTCCCACGGGACCCGGACCGGCAACGATGACATGCCGGAGCGCCGGCAGCCTTCCGCGAACCGCCTGCAGTCGCGCCAGGCCGAAATGGTTGGTGACGATCGCCGCCGCACCCGCCATGCGCAGCCGGTATTCCAGCGCCTCTTCCCCGAAGAGCAGGGCCAACGGCACTGCGATCGCACCCAGCCTGTAGATCGCCATATGGGCAACGACGGTATCGAAGCCCTGCGGCAGCAGGAGGGCCACGCGGTCGCCGCGGCCGATGCCGAGCGAGCGCAACCCGCTCGCCAGCGACGAGGAGCGCTCCCGAAGCGCGCCATAGGTCGTGGCGAGATGCCGCCCGTCGTGACTGAAATGCTGGAGGCAGACGCGGGAGGGTTCTCTTTCCGCCCAGGCATCGCAGGCGACGTGGGCGATGTTGAACGAGGGCGGGATGCGCCATTCGAACGCGCGCAGGATTTCCTCGTAGGACGATCTGGAGGCAGGAAGCAGCATGGCCCGGGTCGCGTTTCGGCGTCTTAATCTGCTAGCATCACGGGACCGGACCCACAAGGCGCGGCAACGGCCGCCTCCGCCTTCGACCCTTCGCTCAGGCCGACCGCAGGAGCATCCCGCGCCCCTGCTCCGCCCCGCCACCTCGTCCCTTGCGCATCGGTGCGCGCGCATGATAGAGGCGATCCTTACCTTCCGTGCCCCGTTGGCGGAACTGGTAGACGCGCCTGACTCAAAATCAGGTTCCGAAAGGAGTGCTGGTTCGATTCCGGCACGGGGCACCACGCTTTCCCTTCCCAATCAGATCCCGCGCCGGCTCACGCAGATGTGTGCGCGGGAGCCTGCCGCCTGGATGCGGGACGATTTGCGCCGCCTTGAACGATGTTCTAATGAGCGGCCACGCTTGGTCGGCCCCGGCCCTGGAGACGTGCAATGGCATCCGAAACCCCTTCCCACACCCCTTTACCTGCCCCTTTCCTGATCTGCGCCTCGGTGGTGACGCTGGGCATGGCGGCGACCGTCGGCGGCGCGCTCGCCTTCGAACACATCGGCGGCTACATTCCCTGTGCGCTTTGCCTGCTGCAGCGCGATCCCTATTATTACGGCATTCCGGTCGGCATCGCCGCGATCCTCGCCTCGGCCTTCCACCTGCCTTCCTGGATCGCCCGCAGCCTGCTCGCGCTCGTCGGCATCATGATGATCGTCGGTGCGGGCATGGGCGTCTATCACGCCGGAGTGGAATGGGGTTTCTGGGAAGGGCCCGCCACTTGCGCCACAAGTTCGCCGGGCATCACGACCGATGCCGGCAGCCTGCTGGACGATCTGAACGCCTTCCGCGGCCCGTCCTGCACCCAGGCGTCGCTGCGCATTCTCGGCCTGTCCTTCGCCGGCTGGAACGTGATTGCAAGTCTCGCCCTTGCCGCCATTGCGTTTTTCGGCGCGACGCGGAAGGCGGCCTGAACGGCCTCAGGGCTGCAGTTCCGTATCCCAGTACAGGTAGTCCATCCAGCTTTCGTGCAGGTAGTTCGGCGGGAAGAGCCGGCCATTGTTGTGCAGATCCTGCACGGACGGCGGATAGGGCTTCTGGTGGGGGAACATGCCTGCGTGTTTGGGAAGCTTGCTGCCCTTGCGAAGATTGCAGGGAGAACAGGCGGCAACGACGTTTTCCCAGGTCGTCTGCCCGCCATGGGCGCGCGGGATGACATGGTCGAAGGTCAGGTCGTCGCGCGAGCCGCAATACTGACATTCGAAACGGTCGCGCAGGAAGACGTTGAACCGTGTGAAGGCGGGATGGCGGGTCGGCTGGACATAGGTCTTGAGGCTGACGACGCTCGGCAGGCGCATCGAAAAGCTGGGCGAGGAAACCGAATGCTCGTACTCGGCGATGATATTCACGCGGTCAAGAAATACGGCCTTGATCGCGTCCTGCCAGGACCAGAGCGACAAGGGATAATAACTCAACGGCCTGTAGTCGGCATTCAGCACGAGCGCCGGCAAGGCCTGGGGAGAGACTGCAATCGTCAAGGGGTACTCCTTACCGATTCGGCATCTGCAGTTCCGATATTAGGTCCGTTGCCACAGTATTGTGAAGCCAAAATAACAACGGTGCCCGGATGTTACTGCCCGACCGGTGCGACATCCTTGTGAAGCTTCGCGGAATAGTAGGCCCAGAGGAGCCGGGCGGCGACCGAGCGCCATGGACGCCAGCCCTCCGCGATCCGCGCAAGCTCCCGGGCACCCGGCCTTTCGGGCAATTGAAGGGCGGTCGCCGCCGCGGCCTGGAGCGCGACGTCGCCGGACGGAAATATGTCCGCATGACCGCCGCAGAACATGAGATAAACTTCCGCTGTCCACGGGCCGACACCTGGAAGGGCCGTCAGCGTCGCCATGGCGGCCCCGGGCTCGATCCGGGCGACGAGGTCGAGATCGACCTCTCCGGTGGAAACCAGCCTTGCGAGATTGTGGAGCGTCGCCGCCTTGGCGCGCGACAACCCGAACAGGGCGACGGTTTCGGGCTCGTGGCGCAGGTAATCCTCCGCGCTCGCCGACCCTGCGAGCGTCATGCGCCGCCAGATCGCCGCCGCGCTCGCCTTGGAGATCATCTGCGAGACGATGATGAAGGCAAGGCCGGCGAAGCCCGGCTCGATGAGCCTCAAGGGGACCGGCCCCGCCGCAGCGATCACGGGCGGCAGCCGGGGGTCGGCCGCCGCAAGCGCCGCGAGCCCTTCCCGTATGTCGTCGTCGCTCCGGATGGTCCGCATCATCCCCTCACCCAGTGGCCGCAGCCAAGATTTCATGGCAGAAGAAACCATGCCCGCGACACCCGGTCAAAGACCCGTCTTCCGTTTTGCGCCAAGCCCCAATGGCTTCCTGCATCTTGGCCATGCGCTTTCCGCCATCCTCAACCACGAGATGGCGGAGAAGAGCGGCGGCCGTTTTCTGCTGCGCATGGAGGATATCGACCTCGCCCGCTGCACGCCCGAGTACGAAGATGCCATCTACCGGGACCTCGCATGGCTCGGACTTCGATGGGAGGAGCCGGTCCGCCGGCAGTCGGATCATTTCGACGACTATGCCGTTGCGCTCGAGCGGCTAAGGGAGATGGACCTCGCCTACCCTGCGTTCATGACTCGCGGCGAGGTGAGATCCGCCGTCGCCGCTTCCGAATCGAGCGGCGACGCCTGGCCACGCGACCCGGACGGCTCGCCGCTCTATCCCGACATCGACCGCAACCGCAGCCACGCGGAACGCTCGCGCCTCCTGACGGAAACCACCCGGCATGCATGGCGTCTCGACATGGCAAAGGCGCTGGCTGCGATCGGCCGGCCGCTGTCGTGGCAGGAGACGGGTGGTGGCGGAGAACGGGACGTCGAGGCGGATCCCGCGGCCTGGGGCGACGTCATCCTGTCGCGTTCGGACGCGCCGTCCAGCTATCACCTGTCGGTCGTGGTGGACGATGCCCTCCAGGCGATCACCCATATCGTGCGCGGCATGGACCTCTACCCTGCGACCTCGGTCCATCGGCTGCTGCAGGAACTGCTGGGGCTTCCGGCACCCGTCTACTACCACCACCGCCTGATCCTCGGTCCGGACGGGCGCAAGCTTTCCAAGAGCGAACA
>JAEZHO010000249.1 GCA_023416545.1 Pseudomonadota bacterium | reverse complement strand
TCATGAAGGCCATGGAATGATCGACGTCGACGAGGACCTGCGGCGCGAGATAGGCGCCGCCATCGTCGGCGGGAAAGAGTTTCGGGTCGACGAGTGCCCTGGCACCGCGCGACACCGCGTCGGCGATCTGCTCGCGGACGACCTTGGCGAAGCGCTTGTTCGCCATCGGTCCGAGTGTCGTCTCCTCCTCCAGCGGATTGCCGAGCTTGTAGTTCGAGACCCAGGCGACCGACTTCTCGACAAACCGGTCGTAGAGCGATTCGTGCACATAGATGCGCTCGATGCCGCAGCAGCACTGCCCGGAATTGTAGGTGGCGCCGTCCATCAGCGTATCGACGGCGGCGTCGAGATCGGCGTCCTCCATCACGTAACCCGGGTCCTTGCCGCCGAGTTCGAGGCCGAGCCCGGCAAAGGTTCCGGCCGCTGCCCGCTCGATGGAACGCCCGCCCTCGACCGAGCCCGTGAAGTTGATGAAGTTGCACTTGCCCGCGGAAATCAGCGCGGCTGTCGTGTCATGATCGAGGAAGAGGTTGATGAAGACGTCCTCCGGCACGCCCGCTTCCACGAAGGCCCGCACCAGCCGCTCGCCGACGAGCAGCGTCTGCGAGGCGTGCTTGATGACCACGGTATTGCCGGCCATCAGCGCCGGCGCCACCGTGTTGATCGCCGTCATGTAGGGGTAGTTCCACGGCGCGATGACGAAGACGACGCCGTGCGGCTCGCGCTCGATCCGGCGCTCGAAACTGTTGCTTTCCTCGACCACCATCGGCGCCAGCGCATCGGCTGCGATCGAGGCGACGTAGTTGGAGCGCTCGTTGAAGCCCTTGAACTCGCCGCCGTAGCGCACCGGCCGCCCCATCATCCAGGCGAGTTCCGGGACCACCTCGTCGGCCATCTCGTTCAGGCGGGCGACCCCCTTGAGGACGAGCTGCACACGCTCCTCGAGCGGCCGCCTCGCCCAGTCCTTCTGCGCCTTGCGGGCACGGTCGATCGCCGCCGAAGCCTCGTCGAACCCCATGGCCTTCCGCTCGGCATAGACCGAGCCGTCGACCGGCGAAATGCATTGGATCATGGTCATGATCACTTCCTGTCGTTTTATGATCTTGTTGGTCGAGCCCTAGGCCCTTTCGAAGCCCCGCGCCACTTCCCAGTCCGTGATGCGGCGATCGTATTCCTCCTGCTCCCACTGCGCCGCGCGGGTATAGTGGTCTATGACGTCGTCGCCGAAGGCGGCCCGCAGCATGGCCGAACCGGACATCAGCGCCGTCGCGTCGCGCAGAGTGTGCGGTATCTCGCGGATATCCCGGCCGCCATAGGCATCGCCGACGAAGGCCGGTTCGAGTTCCATCTCCTTCTCGATCCCGTCTATGCCGGCGGCGAGCAGCGCGGCCATGGCGAGGTAGGGGTTGAGATCGGAGCCTCCGACCCGGCATTCGATGCGGATGCCCTTCGTCGAATCGCCGCAGAGACGATACCCGGCCGTGCGGTTGTCCTTCGACCAGACCGCCTTGGTGGGCGCGAACGTGCCGGCCATGAAGCGCTTGTAGGAGTTGATGTAAGGGGCGAGGAAGTAGGTGATCTCGCCGGCATGGGCGAGAAGGCCCGCCACGTAGTGCCTCATCGTCTGCGACATGCCGTGCTCGCCATCCGCGTCGAAGAAGAGCGGCTTCTTGCCGTCCGCGCTCCAGAGCGACTGGTGGATGTGGGAGGACGAACCGGCGGCGGTGTAGTTCCACTTGGCGAGGAAGGTGATCGCCTTGCCCTTCGACCAGGCGATTTCCTTGCAGCCGTTCTTGATGATCGCGTGGCGGTCGGCCATGGTCAGAGCGTCCGCGTACCGGACGTTTATTTCCTCCTGGCCGGCCGAGGCCTCCCCCTTGGAATTCTCGACGGGGATGCCGGCGCCCTGCAACCCGTTGCGGATGGCCCGCATCACCTCCTCTTCCTTGCTGGTCTGGAAGATGTGGTAGTCCTCGTTATAGGCGCTGGCGAGCTTGAGGTTGCGATAGCCGGACGCATGCGCCTGCTCGTAGGTCTGGTCGAACAGGAAGAATTCCAGCTCGGTGGCCATGAAGGCCTTCATGCCCATCGCCTCGATACGGGCGACCTGCTTCTTCAGGATGGTGCGGGGCGAATGCGGCACGTCCTCATGGGTGTGGTGGTCCAGCACGTCGCAGAGCACCAGCGCCGTCCCCTCCAGCCAGGGAATGCGCCGAAGCGTCGTGAGGTCGGGCTTCATCGTGTAGTCGCCATAGCCCTTTTCCCAGCTGGTCGCCTTGTAGCCGGAAATGGTCTCCATCTCCATGTCGGTCGCCAGAAGGTAATTGCAGCTGTGGGTTTCCTCATAGGCTCCCTCGACGAAGAACTGCGCCTGGAAGCGCTTTCCCATCAGGCGGCCCTGCATGTCCACGAGGCAGGCGAGCACGGTGTCGATCCGACCGTCGGCAACGTCGCGTTTCAGGTCGTCAAGGCTGTAGGTGGCGGTCATGAAGGCTTCCATCGGGATGAACACTGGAGAATGGCGGGCCGCACCCATGTTTCTGGGCGCGACCCCGCTTCTGTGCATGTCAGCTGTAGCGGTACGGAGGGCCGGCCTTTGCCATCGTCTCGCGATAGGCCTTGAGGATCTCGACGACCTTGCCGCAGCGGGGGCTGGTCGCGGCGACCTCGTCCCAGAACTTGAGCGCCTCGTCTTCCACCGTCTTCCATTCCGCCTCGGGAATGGTGGTGAGCTCGAGCTTGGTGCCCTCGGTGCGAAGCTGCGCCTCGCCGCCCCAGTACCAGTACTGCCGGTAGTAGTGCGAGGAATCCATCGTCAGCTTGAACAGCTCCTTGAGATTGTCCGGCACCTCGTTCCAGCGGTCGGCATTGGCGAAGAACGAGCCGCACCACGCGCCGGAAATGTTGTTCGTCAGGAAGTACTTCGTGACGTCCGCCCAGCCGACCGTGTAGTCCTCGGTGATGCCCGACCAGGCGATCCCGTCGATCTCGCCGGTCTGCATGGCGACCTGGACGTCTTCCCACGGAAGCGTCACCGGCACGACGCCGAAGCGGGTGAGGAACTGTCCGGCCGTCGGGAAGGTGAATATCCGCAGCCCCTTCAGGTCCTCGAGGCTCTTCAGCGGCTTGTTGGTGGCGAAGTTGCAGGGGTCCCAGGCACCGGCGGAGAGCCACTTCACGCCCACCTCGTTATAGGCCTCATCCCAGATATCCTTCAGCCCGTACTGGTGAAACAGCGTCGGGACGTCGAGGCTGTAGCGCGAGGCGAAGGGGAAATAGCCCCCGAACACCTTGATATCGACCGGCGAGTTCATCGAGTCGTCGTCCGACTGCACCG
>JAEZHO010000236.1 GCA_023416545.1 Pseudomonadota bacterium | reverse complement strand
AAAACGGCGACGTGGTCGCGGCCATGCAGCAGAAGCTGATGGACGAAGGCAATGACGGGCCGGAGGCGCATGCCTATTCCCGCCCCGCCTCGGTCGAGGGCGAGGCCACCAACCGCGCCATCATCATTGCCGACATGGCGGGCGCGCCGCTCTATGTCGTCCATACGTCCTGCGAGCAGGCCCACGAGGCGATCCGCCGGGCAAGGCAGTCCGGCATGCGCGTCTATGGCGAGCCGCTGATCCAGCACCTGACCCTCGACGAGAGCGAGTATTTCGACAAGGACTGGGATCATGCCGCCCGCCGGGTGATGAGCCCGCCCTTCAGGAACAGGCAGCACCAGGATTCGCTCTGGGCAGGCCTCGCCTCCGGCTCGCTGCAGGTGGTGGCGACGGACCACTGCGCCTTCACCACCGACCAGAAGCGCAACGGAATCGGCGATTTCCGCAAGATCCCCAACGGCACCGGCGGCCTGGAGGATCGCCTGCCGATGCTGTGGACACACGGCGTCGCGACCGGCCGCATCACCATGAACGAGTTCGTGGCGGTGACCTCGACCAACATCGCCAAGATCCTCAACGTCTATCCGCGCAAGGGCGCGATCCTCGTCGGCGCGGATGCCGACATCGTCGTCTGGGACCCGAAGCGGTCGAAGACGATCTCGGCGAAATCCCAGCAGTCGGCGATCGACTACAACGTCTTCGAGGGCAAGCAGGTGACCGGCCTGCCGCGCTACACGCTGACGCGGGGCGTCGTCGCGATCGAGGAGGATACGGTGAGGACGCAGGAGGGCCACGGCAGGTTCGTCAAGCGCGAACCCTTCCAGGCGGTCAACCGGGCGCTCTCCACCTGGAAGGAACTGACGTCGCCACGCAAGGTGGAGCGGACGGGCATTCCCCCGAGCGGGGTATGATGCGAATGGAGTTCACCGACGCGCCGTCCGCCCCTCACCTGCCTGACACCGTCTCTCGCAGGAAGGAAATCGGCGAAAGCGCCGCCTCAGATCTCCACCAGCGCGTCCAGTTCGGGCAGGAGCACGACGCTCTCCTGCTCGTTGGGATCTGTCCGGGCGATGATCGCCGTGCAGGGCGTGTTGGAAAGGTTGGCCGGCAGGTGCGGCACGCCGGCGGGGATGTAGAAGAGTTCGCCCGCGTGAACGACGACATGGTGCTCGAGCCGGTCGCCGTACCAGGTATGCGCCGAGCCGGACAGCATGTAGATCGCCGTCTCGTGCGACTGGTGCAGGTGCGCCTTGGCGCGGGCGCCGGGCGGGATCGTCAGGAGGTGCATGCAGATGCCCTGCGACCCCACCGTCTCGGCAGCGATGCCCTCGAAGTAGCTGAGCCCCTGCTTGCCGTCATAGGTGGAGCCGGGCTTCACGATCCGGCAGGTGGGCTTCGATGACGCATCCATGGCTTTCCTCCCTGGGCTGGCTGCCGGTTTCATACGGCGCGCCCTCGCCGGCGATCATAGCACGCAACCGCATTTTAGCATCCCCGCAACGTCCGACTGGCCCCGCCCCATGAATGCTTCGCATGTCTCCGTCGTCTCGGCCCGGAAACTCGGCCTGACCTTCCAGACCGGCGACGGGCCGGTGCACGCCCTGTCGGACGTCGACCTGGAGGTGGAAAAGGGCGATTTCGTCTCCTTCATCGGCCCTTCCGGCTGCGGCAAGACCACCTTCCTCAGGGTGATCGCCGACCTGGAGCGGAACACGGCCGGCGAGATCGCCGTCAACGGCATGACGCCCGAGGAGGCCCGCAAGGCACGCTCCTACGGCTATGTCTTCCAGGCGCCGGCGCTCTACCCGTGGCGCACGATCGAGAAGAACATCGCCCTGCCGCTCGAGATCATGGGCTATGCGAGGGCCGAGCAGCAGGAGCGCATCCGCCGCACGCTCGATCTCGTCAACCTCTCCGGTTTCGGGAAGAAATATCCCTGGCAGCTGTCGGGCGGCATGCAGCAGCGCGCCTCGATTGCCCGCGCGCTCGCCTTCGACGCCGACCTGCTGCTGATGGACGAACCGTTCGGAGCGCTGGACGAGATTGTCCGCGACCACCTCAACGAGCAGCTCCTCAAGCTCTGGGCGGCGACGCAAAAGACCATCTGCTTCGTCACCCACTCCATTCCCGAGGCGGTCTACCTCTCCACCAAGATCGTCGTCATGTCGCCGCGTCCCGGGCGGGTGACCGACGTGATCCTGTCCCCCCTGCCCCGCGACCGTCCGCTGGAAATCCGCGAGACGCCGCAGTTCCTCGAAATCGCCCAGCGCGTGCGCGAGGGCCTGAGAGCGGGGCACAGCTATGAGGAATAGCGCCTGCCTTCTAAACACCCCTCCCCAACCCCTCCCCACAAGGGGGAGGAGCTCCTCACGTGGCTCCGGTGGCTGCCACGATCAGGCGTTGCTTCCTGCAGTGAAGGTTTGTTGCGGCAGGACGGCGCGGCAGGTTAAGCCCCTCCCCGTTGTGGGGAGGGGTTGGGGAGGGGGAGCTTGCTCGTCCAGCGGAGAGGAGCGTCGGATGCCCCATTCGAACATTGCACCCAGGACAAGAAGCAGAGCGAGAGAGCTAAGGCGGGAACTCACCAAAGCCGAAGCGGCGATGTGGAACATGCTTCGCGACCTTCGTCCCTATGGCGCCCGGTCCCGCTGGGAAACGCCGATCGGACCCTACATCGCCGACTTCGCCTGGCTCTCCGCACGTCTGGTGGTCGAGGTCGACGGCGACAGTCACGAGACGGACCCGGGCCGCCGGCGTGACGCGCGGCGGGACACCTTCCTCAGGAGCAATGGCTTCACCGTGCTCCGTTTCGAGAACGAACAGGTCCTTCGGGGACCGGATCCCGTGTTCGCTGCCGTCTGCGCGCATGCCGCCCCCTTCCTCAGGGGAATGCCGGCATGAGCGCCACTCCCCTGGCCTCCCGCATCGCCCCGGTCCTCACCATTGTCGCGATCATCGTCGCGCTCTGGTATGCGGGGGCGGTGTGGATGAATGCGCCGTTCCAGCGCGATCTCGACCGGCGGGGCAATGTCTCCTCGACGACCCCGGAATTCATCGCAAAGACGCTGTCGCAGCCGAAGCCCGTCGTGCCGGCGCCGCACCAGGTGGCCGCGAACGTGTTCGAGAACACCTTTCTGCGCAAGGTGACCAGCAATCGCAGCCTCGTCTACCACGCCTGGGTGACGCTTTCCTCGACGCTCGCCGGCTTCACCTTCGGGACGCTCTTCGGCATTCTGATCGCGGTCGGCATCGTCCACGTGAAGGCGCTCGACCGAAGCCTCATGCCGTGGATCATCGCCTCGCAGACGGTGCCCATCCTGGCGATCGCGCCAATGGTCGTGGTGGTGCTGGCGGCGGTGAACGTCACGGGGCTCATCCCCAAGGCGCTGATTTCCACCTACCTCTCCTTCTTCCCCGTCGCCGTCGGCATGGTGAAGGGCCTGCGCTCTCCCGATCCCA
>JAEZHO010000233.1 GCA_023416545.1 Pseudomonadota bacterium | reverse complement strand
GCGGGGTTCGCCGCGCCGGGCTTGAGCAGCAGGTCGTCGGGAAGCGCAATTCGCTCGCCCTGGTCCGAAACCTTGGCCTTGAGGCGCGAAAGCTCGGCCTTCAGCGCCAGGAAATGCGGGCTCTGCGGCGCGAGGCTTTCAAGATATCCGGCCGGATCCGCCTCCGCCCGGGCGAATGGCAGGACGAAGGCGAGCTTCACGTCCTTGCGCTTGAAGTCGTGGTATTCCGAGATCCGGTTCGGATCGATGCGCCCGCGCACCATGTCCTGGGCGAAGCTCAGGACCTTTGCCGACATCTTGAGCTCGAACTGCATCAGCGACCGGCTGTGATCGTCTCCCGCACCGTCGACTGGGCCGTCCGACATCGTGTCGGAAACCGGCTGCGTGCTTGCCGTCAGGAGTTCCGGCACCGCGAGGCGATAGTCCGCCGGATCGAGCCCGAATTCGCCGGCACGTTCGAAAAGGTCGAGAACCGCCCTCGCCTTGGCGTTGACGTCTCCGTCCGAGACCCAGAGCGGCATGGAGTTCTTTCCGTAGAAGGTCTCCATCGCAGCGGCCACGTCGGCGGGTGCGGACACCGTCACGCCGGCGAACGGGCTGGCGTCGGTTCCGGCGGCGACCGAGAAGCCGGCGGTCCGGACCGCGCGAAGGGCATCCGGCTTGTAGACGTGATATTTCGGCGCCGAAATCTTCGGCAACGGCTGCGGGTCCGCGAGACGTTCCCTGGGCTCTCCGCGAGGCTGACGATCGTCCTGAAGGGGAGCGCGATTGCCGGGGCCGCCCCTCAGGATATCCAGCAGGGTGATCGCCTGGGCCGGCGATGTCGTCGCGCAGAGCGTCGCGACACCCGACAGGAATGCGAAGGCGATAGGAACTCGTCTCGATATGGTCTGCAATTTTATCCCCGTCGGCTCGGTTCGGCCCTTAGGCGGTTTTGCTCACCGGTCTACCGGATCGCATGGAAGATGAAAAGGAAACGCACGGCCCGCCGAAGGGTGGCAATCCCTGCCCGGACCTGAGTCGCTTCGACCAGCAAGGCTAGTAAATCATTCGTTAAATTTTTATTCATCAAGACTGCCCTGCCTCCTCCGCCTCGCCCGCTCATCGAAAAGCTCGGCGCCGTGTCAAATATGGCACGCCGGACCGTCCTCTCCGAGCGCCGCAGGATGATCCCTCCGGGCCCGACATTGGTATACAATCAGGGGGCTGGCCTTGCGCCGCGGGGCTTTGTCGAATAATTCCGGCGCTACCATAAAGCGCAGCAGAGGCAAGACCATGTCATCCACCCGCACGGAAACCGATACCTTTGGACCTATCGACGTCGATGCCGATCGCTACTGGGGCGCCCAGGCGCAGCGTTCGCTCGGCAACTTCAAGATCGGTTGGGAAAAGCAGCCGGCCTCCGTCATCCGCGCGCTCGGGATCGTCAAGCAGGCCGCTGCACGCGCCAACATGGAACTGGGCGGTCTCGACAAGGCGCTCGGCAAGGCGATCGTCGAAGCCGCGCAGGAAGTGATCGACGGCAAGCTCGACGATCATTTCCCGCTGGTCGTCTGGCAGACCGGCTCCGGCACCCAGTCCAACATGAATGCCAACGAGGTCATCTCCAATCGCGCGATCGAGATGCTCAGCGGGACGATGGGTTCCAAGAAGCCGGTCCATCCGAACGACCACGTCAACATGAGCCAGTCATCCAACGACACCTATCCGACGGCCATGCACATCGCCTGCGCCGAACAGATCGTGCACCACCTCGTGCCCGGCCTGAAGCGCCTTCACGCCGCGCTGGACGAAAAGGCCAAGGCCTTTTCCCACATCATCAAGATCGGCCGGACCCATACACAGGATGCCACGCCGCTCACGCTCGGGCAGGAATTCTCCGGCTATGCCGCGCAGGTCGCCTCCGCCATTAAGCGGATCGAACTGACGCTGCCGGGGCTCTACGAACTCGCCCAGGGCGGCACCGCCGTCGGCACCGGGTTGAACGCGCCGGTCGGATTTGCCGAAAAGGTTGCCGACGAGATCGCCGCGATCACCGGCCTGCCGTTCGTCACTGCGCCGAACAAGTTCGAGGCGCTCGCCGCCCACGATGCCATGGTCTTCTCCCATGGCGCGATCAATGCGGCTGCCGCAGCACTCTTCAAGATCGCCAACGATATCCGCTTCCTCGGCTCCGGCCCGCGCGCCGGCCTCGGCGAACTGGCATTGCCCGAGAACGAGCCGGGCTCGTCGATCATGCCCGGCAAGGTGAACCCCACCCAGTCCGAGGCGCTGACGCAGGTCTGCGCCCACATCTTCGGCAACAACGCGGCGATCACCTTCGCCGGCAGCCAGGGTCACTTCGAACTCAACGTCTACAACCCGATGATGGCCTACAACTTCCTTCAGTCCGTACAGTTGCTCGGCGATGCGGCCGTCTCCTTCACCGACAACTGCGTCGTCGGCATCGAGGCCCGCGAGGACAACATCAAGCGGGGCGTGGAAAATTCCCTCATGCTCGTGACCGCGCTCAACAGCCGGCTGGGCTATGACACCTGCGCCAAGATCGCCAAGACGGCCCACAAGAACGGGACGACATTGCGCGAGGAGGCCGTTGGCGGCGGCTACCTGACGAACGAAGAGTTCGACCAGTACGTTCGCCCGGAAAACATGATCGGCCCGCGCTGATCCCTTTCTTCGGTCTTGGGTCGCTCCGTCCCGGCGGGCCGCGACCTGAAATCACTCTGAATGCTTTTTAAGGAGTCGCTGATTTGTGAGCGACTCCTTAAGTGTTTTCGCATAGCCTCGACAAGACGCGCGGCGAAGGAGCGGTGGTAAGATCAAGGTGCTGGGGAACACGTGGGGGGTTAGATGACAACTGCGCAAAAGGCGCCTGCGAATGATGTGGTCGGGCAGATCATCTACGCATTGAGGGCCATGGGCGTGGCGCCCTTGCCGCGAAACTATCAGCTGTTCTACGAAGCCTATATCGGCTCCAACACGGCCCTGACGCAGCAACTCGCAGCGCTCGGCAGCAACGCCACGCAGGAAGAGCTGGACGCCATTTCGAGCCAGCATCTCGGCACCGGCCAGGTGGACGTGATCGAGCGCGCTCACGGCAAGCTTCTCATCGAGCTGGAAAACCTCCTGCACCTCTTGCGGCGCGAACAGCAGTCGATGGAGAGCTACACGAAGCTCCTCGGCGAAACGGCCGCGCGCATCAACAGCAAGGCCAGCTTTTCCAACGACATCATCCGCAATGCGGTAGCACTCCTGACGTCCGCCACGAGCGACACCATGGCCCATGGCGAGCGAACGGCCGACACGGTCGCGGAGCATTCCGTCGAGATGGTTCAGGTGCGCAAGGAGCTGGACGAATACAAGCGGATCGCCAATACCGACTCGCTGACACGCCTCTCCAACCGGCGAGCCTTCGACGACAAGCTTGCATCGGTCTTCGACAGCGCCGGCAACCTCAAGGTCACCGCGCTCATCCTGGCCGACATAGACAATTTCAAGTTCATAAACGACACCTTCGGCCACCCGGTGGGCGACCGCATCCTGTCCACGGTCGCGTCGCTCATCCGCGCGAATGTCCGCAAGGACCTGTTCGTCGCGCGAACGGGCGGCGAGGAGTTTGCGGTCATCGTGGAAGGCAATACGTCCGAGGAGGTCATGCTTATCTGCGAGCGCATCCGCTGCGCGCTCGAGACCCGCACCTTCCGCAACTCCCGTTCCGGCGTTCAATACGGGCCGATCACCATATCGCTCGGTTTCTCGATGGCCTCACAGGCCGACAGCCCGACCCAGCTCTATTCCAACGCCGATGCGGCCCTCTATCACGCCAAGCATACCGGGCGGAACCGGACGGTCGTCTTCGACGAGGGGATGCACCGGGATTACGCCGGCAAGGACTGGCTGATCTACCGGAAATGACGAGCGGCGCAGCGCGGCACTACCACATGGTCGCCGCGGCGCGTCCGGGCCAGTCGCGGTCGTAGGTCGCCTGGTCGAACCCTTCCTTTGCCGCCTTCAGCAGGGCGCCTGGCGTCGGCAGGGTTGCAGGATCGACAAACCGTTCGGGGTTCCAGAGCTGGGCGCGCATGATCGCCCGGGCGCACTGGAAGTAGACTTCGCCGATCGTGACGACGACCACCGAGCGGGGACGATGGCTCCCCTCCGTCTCAAAGCTCTCCAGCAGGGAGGGCTCGACCGAGACGACAGCCGAGCCGTTCACGCGCATCACCGTGCTCGATCCCGGCGTGAGAAACATCAGCGCAACCCGCGGATCGCGGACGATGTTCATTAGCGAGTCGACGCGGTTGTTGCCATGCCAGTCCGGAAGCAGGATCGTGCCGGGGTCCTGGACGCGGACGCAGTTCGCGGCGTCACCCCGGGGCGAGCAGTCCAGTCCCTCCGGACCGACAGTCGCCAGGGCGATGAAGGGCGAGGACTCGATCATCAACCGGTATTCCGGCGTCAGCAGTCTCGTCACCTTGGCGATCGCCGCTTCCGAGACGTCGGTGTAGATCTGCCTGAGATCGTCGATCGTGCGGATGATCGTCATGTGGTCGCTACCTTGCCTAGTCTGGGGAACCCAGGCGCAACCTACGACCGCCAGCACTCCCGATCAACGTCAGGCGGCGGTGCATCTGCTTCCCTCGTCTTCGACACCCTTGAGAAAATCACTCACAAGGCCGATCACCTCCGGCACGCCGATGATCCGGCGGTGACCGTGTCCGTTCGCCCAGTGGATATTCACGTCGGGTACCGTCGCAAAGCGCCGTGCGTGATCGGCATCGACTTCCTTGTCGTCTTCCGCGTGCACCACGAGCAGCCGTTCGCCGAGCCGATGCGCGATCGGAACGCAGTCGAAGTCCGAGAGCGCGGCACCGGCGACGGTTTCGGCATGACGAACCAAGCCACGGCGCGTCGCCTCGCTCAGGCCGAGCACATCCGCGAAGTCTTCGAACAGCCATTCGATCCTGCTCGGCGCGCCGATCACCGCAAGTCGCCCGGGCGAGAAAGGTTCAATCCCCGACATGATGCCGCCGGCCGCAAGCATCAGGCTGGCGCCGCCGAACGAATGCCCCACCGCTCCGTCGAAAGGTCCGAAGCGCCGTTCCGCTTCGACGATCGCCTCGACAGCCATGCGCATGTTGAGGCGTCGCCCGCCGGAAAGCCCGTGGCCCGGGAAATCCAGAACCACGACCTCGTCGCCGGCCGAGGCAAGACCCGCGGCAAGCGTGGAAATGTAGGCCGCCGATGAGCCCCAGCCGTGCACGACAAGGAAACGCTTGCCCGTCTCTCGACTGCCGCCCGAAAGGCGATAGGCCATTACCCTTGCCTTTCCCGCGTGAAACGGCATCGTTTCCGCGGAGGCGAGTCGCCTCCGGCCCTCCGCGTGAGCCTGGCGCGCCTTGGGCCCCGCGGGCCGGCGCGACGGCGTGCGGCAGAAGAGTTCGAAGGCGAGGCGCGCCGTCAGCTTGGGGGCATACCTTCCGCCGAGGCCGAAAACGGGGCGGATGACCTTGAGTGCGATCGATGTCATTGTGGGGGCACGCTCATTATGTTCAACCATGAACAATAAAGTACAAGAATGAACAAAAATCAATCCCTCCCCTGGGAGCATCCGCGCTTCAAGAGCTGGATTGCCGTGGCCCGCGCCTGCCAGCTGATGCAGACGGCCCTGACCCGCGGACTTTCGCCGCTCGACATCAAGCCGCCGCATCTCGATATTCTCGTCAACCTTTACCGCTTCGAGGGCATAACCCAGCAGGAACTGGCCCATAAGCTTCTCGTCGGACGCTCCAACATCAGCATGACCCTCCCGCACATGGAGCGTCGCGGCCTGATCGAGCGTCGTGGAGACAAGCGGGACAAGCGCGTGCTCCGCCTTTTCCTGACGACGGAGGGGCGACGGGTGGCGGAAGATGGGATGAGTATCCAGACGGCGCTGATCGACCGTATTCTGTCGGCGACCCCGATCGAGGAGTGCCTCGGAATGGGCGCCAACATGGAGCGCGTCGTCGCGGCACTCCAGTCCGACATCGGAGACGATGGCGACGAATAGCGCGACGAAGGGAATTTACCGGACGGGGTCGCGGCTCAGGCCCTTTTCCGCCAGTTCCCGTTCGTAATCGCTGAAAAGTGACTGCCCCTTCTCCCCGAGCTCGCGCAGATAGAGCCAGGTATAGATGCCGCTGCCGTGACCGTCGTCGAAGCCGATCCGCACCGCATAATTGCCCGTTGGAGTGAGGCTGCTGATCGCGACGTTCCGCTTTCCGGGGACCGTCACCTTCTGGCCCGGCCCGTGGCCCTGAACTTCCGCCGAGGGCGACAGCACCCGAAGCATCTCGGCTGGCAGCGGATAGGACACGTTGTCGTCGAAGGTGACATGCAGCACCCGGCGGTCCTTCGACACCCGCAATTCCGTCGGCCAGATCCCCGTCATCGTCTCAGCACTCCATTCACCGGTCCCGTGAGAACTAGAGGCTGGCCTGTGCCACCGCAAGCGGACTTTCACCCTTGACGCGAATGAGATAGCCGCCCACTTTGATCATTCAGGAGGAGAAGCTGTGAACACTTTGGCAGGACAGCTCGGCAATGCCCGCGCCCTCGCGGCGGAGACGACACCGATGATCGACCCGTTCGGTCGTGCTGTCACCTATCTGCGTGTCTCGGTGACCGATCGCTGCGATTTCCGCTGCACCTA
>JAEZHO010000225.1 GCA_023416545.1 Pseudomonadota bacterium | reverse complement strand
CTGCCGGACTGGATGATGGGCTCGATCGCGCTGACCGACATGATCGAGATCCCGATCAACGGCCTCTTCGTGATGGCGCTGACGCTCATCGTCTCCTTCGCGGTCTACTTCATCCTGTTCCGCTCCGCCTGGGGCAAGCAGGTCCGGGCCGTCCTGCAGAACCGCGCCATGGCGGGCGCCGTCGGCATCAACACCAAGCGCGTCGATGCCCTGACCTTCGGGCTCGGCTGCGGGATCGCCGGCATCGCCGGCTCCGCCTTCACCATGATCGGCTCAACCGGGCCGACGGCAGGCCAGCTCTACATCGTCGACACCTTCCTCGTGGTCGTCTTCGGCGGCGCCGGCAGCCTGATCGGCACCATCGCGTCCGCCTTCACCATCTCCCAGGCGCAATCGACCCTGGAATTCTTCCTGAGCGGGTCGATGGCCAAGGTGCTCACCCTCCTGACCGTCGTCGGCATCCTGATGCTGCGCCCGCAGGGCCTGTTCACGCTCAACATCCGCCGCTGAGGAGCTTCGCCATGCAATCCGACTCCACCTTCTTTTCCAGGCAGGGATGGCTCTTCTTTGCCATCCTCGCAGCTCTCCTCCTTCTCGTCCTGCCGGGCATGGTCGATATCTTCCGCCTCAACCTGATCGGCAAGTACCTGACCTATGCCTTCGTCGCGCTCGGGCTGGTGCTTTGCTGGGGCATGGGCGGCATCCTCTCGCTGGGGCAGGGCATCTTCTTCGGCCTCGGCGGCTACTGCATGGCCATGTTCCTCAAGCTGGAGGCCTCGACGCCGGAGGCCACCAAGATCCAGTCGACCCCGGGCATTCCCGATTTCATGGACTGGAACCAGCTCACCGAACTGCCTTTCTGGTGGCAGCCCTTCCACTCCTTCGGCTTCACGCTGGTGGCGATCATCGCCGTCCCGGTCATCTTCGCCTTCGTCATCGCGGCGGCGATGTTCAAGCGGCGCGTCGGCGGCGTCTACTTCGCCATCATCACCCAGGCGATCGCGGCGATCATGACGATCCTGATCATCGGCCAGCAGGGTTATACGGGCGGCGTCAACGGCATCACCGACCTGCGCACGCTGCTCGGCTGGGACATCCGCACCGACGACGCGAAACTCCTGCTCTATTTCGTCTGCGCGGGCCTGCTGCTCGCCTGTGTCCTCCTGGCGCAGGCGGTGAAGATATCGAAGTTCGGCCGCCTGCTCGTCGCCATCCGCGACCGCGAGGACCGCGTGCGCTTCTCCGGCTACGACGTCTCCAAATTCAAGATCTTCATCTTCTGCCTCGCCGCCGCCTTCTCGGCGATCGGCGGCGCCATGTTCACCCTGCAGGTCGGCTTCATGTCGCCCTCCTTCGTGGGCATCGTGCCCTCCATCGAAATGGTGATCTTCTGCGCCGTCGGCGGACGGCTATCGCTGTTCGGGGCGGTCTACGGGGCGCTGATTGTCAACGCCGCCAAGACCTCGTTCTCGGAAAGCTTTCCGGAACTGTGGCTGTTCGCCATGGGCGGCCTGTTCATCGCCGTCGTCATGGCCTTCCCGAATGGTCTCGCCGGTCTCTACCGCGAGCATGCCGAGCCGCTGATGCGCCGCCTCGTCAACCGGCTGGGGGCGGCCCGTCCGGTTCCCACCGCCGCCAACACTGCGAACTGAGAGGACGCCGCGATGCTCGTTACCGATACCGCTCAAAAGGACTTCCTGCTCGCGGTCGAGGGGCTCACCGTGTCCTTCGACGGCTTCAAGGCGGTCAACGACCTCTCCTTCTATGTCGACGAGAACGAGATCCGCGTCATCATCGGCCCCAACGGCGCGGGCAAGACGACCGTCCTCGACCTGATCTGCGGCCGCACCCGGCCGACCGAGGGCTCGATCCGCTTCTCCGGCCAGGAACTGACCGGCATGCGCGAGTTCGAGATCGTCCATGCCGGCGTCGGCCGCAAGTTCCAGAACCCGTCCATCTACGAGGACCTGACGGTGTTCGAGAACCTCGAACTCTCCTTCCCGCGCGGCCGCAACGTCTTCGGGGCGCTGTTCTTCCGCCGGGATGCGGAGGTGCGCGACCGGGTGGAGGAGGTGGCCGAACTGATCTTCCTCAAGGATCACCTGGACACGGAAGCGGCGATCCTCAGCCACGGCCAGAAGCAGTGGCTGGAGATCGGCATGCTGCTCATCCAGAGCCCCAGGCTGATGATGCTAGACGAACCCGTCGCCGGCATGAGCGTCAGCGAGCGCATCAAGACCGCCGAACTGCTGAACACGATCATCCGCAACCAGTCGGTCATCGTCATCGAGCACGACATGAAGTTCGTCGAGGACATCGCCCACCGCGTCACCGTGCTGCACCAGGGCAAGGTGCTCTCGGAGGGCTCGATGGAGCACGTCAAGAACGACCCCAAGGTCATCGAAGTCTATCTCGGCCACTAGGAGACAAGCCATGCTCGCAGTCGATAACCTTCACGTCGCCTACGGCCAGAGCGAGGTGATCCACGGCATGAGCTTCGCCCTTGAGCCGGGCGAGATCGTTGCCATCATGGGCCGCAACGGCATGGGCAAGACCACGCTGATGAAGTCGCTGATGGGCATCGTGCCCTCGACGGCCGGCGTAGTTAAGGTCGGCGAGACGCCGGTCGAGGCGATGGAGAGCTACCGCCGCGTCGGCGCGGGCCTCGCCTACGTGCCGCAGGGCCGCATGATCTTCTCCGCCATGACCGTGAAGGAGAACATCGAGACGGGCCTCACCGTCACCGGCGAGAAGGCCGTGCCCGACCACATCTACGAACTGTTCCCCGTGCTGCCCGAGATGAAGGGCAGGCGAGGCGGCAACCTCTCCGGCGGCCAGCAGCAGCAGCTGGCGATTGCCCGCGCGCTCGCCTCGCGGCCCAAGGTCCTGCTCCTCGACGAGCCGACAGAGGGCATCCAGCCGTCCATCATCAAGGAAATGGCCCGCACGCTCTGCCGCATCCGCGACGAGATGGGGCTGTCGATCCTCGTCTCCGAGCAGGTGCTGAGCTTCGCCCTCGACATGGCGGACCGCGTCCTCGTCATCGAGAAGGGCGCCATCGTCCACGAGAGCCCGCGCGAGGGGCTCAACGAGGCGAAGGTCGCCGGTTTCCTCTCCGTCTAGCGCCCCCGTTCACCCCCATTTCATTTCAGGAAGGAGCAAGAAATGACCGACACGCTGATCAAGGTCGATCTCTCGGAATCGCCCTATACCAACGAGAAGATCCACAACCGCTGGCACCCCGACATCCCCATGGCATGCTGGGTGAACCCCGGGGACGATTTCAAGGTCGAGACCTATGACTGGACCGGCGGCCAGATCAAGAACGACGACAGCGCCGCCGACGTGCGCGACGTCGACCTGAACCAGGTCCACTTCCTCTCCGGTCCGATCGGCGTGAAGGGCGCCGAGCCCGGCGACCTCCTGGTCGTCGACATTCTCGACATCGGCGCCTTCGAGAACTCGCTCTGGGGCTTCAACGGCTTCTTCTCGCTCAACAACGGCGGCGGCTTCCTCGACCAGCATTTCCCGAGCGCCCAGAAGTCGATCTGGGATTTCAAGGGCATGTTCACCCAGTCGCGCCACGTGCCGGGCGTCAAATATGCCGGCCTCATCCACCCCGGCCTGATCGGCTGCCTGCCCGATCACAAGATGCTGGAAATGTGGAATACCCGCGAGAAGAAGCTCAACGACACCGACCCGAACCGCGTACCGTCGCTTGCCAAGCTTCCCGAAACCGCCGCCGCCCACATGGGGGCGCTGAAGGGGGAGGCGCGCGATGCCGCCGCCGCGATCGGCGCCCGCACCGTGCCGCCGCGCGAACATGGCGGCAATTGCGACATCAAGGACCTGTCGCGCGGCTCGAAGATCTATTTCCCGGTCTATGTG
>JAEZHO010000082.1 GCA_023416545.1 Pseudomonadota bacterium | reverse complement strand
CGGTCGAGATCACCCTTGGCCCGCCTTTCAGCAGCCTGTCGATCACCCTCGACTCCAGCGCGCGGAATTCGGGCTCCCCGTAGGCGGCAAACAGTTCGGCGATCGTCATGCGCGAGACCTTCTCGATTTCCGCGTCCGTATCGACGAACGGGATAGAGAGGGCCTGGGCGACCATCCGGCCGATCACCGACTTGCCCGCACCCATCAGGCCGACGAAGACGAGGTCGCGCTTGCCCAGCGCCGCGCGGGCCTGCTCGGCAAGCGAAGCCGGCGCGACGGGTGTTAGGAGGTCTGTCATCGTCCTTTATCCATTTGACGAAGGGTATCGACAAATGGACCGGCAGCGTCAAGTCGTGCCGCGGCAAAAGCCGTCGCCAGCCGCGGGCTTGCCTGCCGGCAATGCTTTAAGCATATAGTGGCGACCTCGCGCCCGATGGCGAACGGAGCTTTCCATCCCATGCCCACCCTCTTTCGCTTCCTCTTCATCCTGACGGCCATCGCCGGCGTGGTCTACGGAAGCATGCTCGCACTCGTCCTCCTGGTGGAGCCGCGCGAGCGCGAGGTCTCCGTCAGGGTTCCGTCCGAGCGCCTGAACCCCGCCCCCCGGGAGTAGGCGGCCATGGCCGATCTCTCCTACGCCCGCATCGAGGCCTTCCTCGAGATGATGAGCGCCGAACGTGGCGCGGCCGCCAACACGCTTGCGTCCTATCAGCGGGATCTCGACGATCTCCACTCCTTCCTCGCCGCCCGGAAGGTCTCGACGGTCGCGGCCGGCAACAGCGACCTCAGCGCCTATCTGGCCGATCTCGGAAGGAAGGGATTTGCACCCAGTTCCCAGGCCCGCAGGCTCTCGGCCATGCGGCAGTTCTACAGGTTCCTCTATGCAGAAGGCCTGCGGGGCGACGACCCCACATCCACCCTCGACAGTCCGAAGAAGCGCAGGACCCTGCCGAAGGTCATGAGCGAGGAGGACGTGACGCGCCTTCTGGAGCAGGCGGCAAGGGAGGCCGATGATCCCTCCCCCGGCCAGTACGCCCGGCTCCGGATGCTCGCGCTGATCGAACTCCTCTATGCGACGGGAATGCGGGTCAGCGAACTCGTCTCGCTGCCCGCGAGCGTCCTCGGCCAGGAAGGACGCTTCCTGATGATCCGGGGAAAGGGCAACAAGGAAAGGTTGGTCCCGCTGTCAAAATCGGCGATCGCCGTCCTGCAGCGGTATCGACAGTCGCTGCAGGCGACGCGGCCGGACGCGGCAGACGGTTCCTGGCTATTCCCATCGTCGGGGAAGGAGGGTTACCTGCCGCGCCAGGTCTTTGCCCGCGACCTGAAAGCCATCGCCGCGCGTGCCGGACTTAGAGCCGCCGCAATTTCACCGCACGTGATGCGCCACGCGTTCGCGAGCCATCTCCTGCAGCACGGAGCGGACCTGCGCATCGTTCAGGAATTGCTGGGTCATGCGGACATTTCCACCACGCAGATTTACACACATGTGCTTGAGGAACGGCTGAGGCAACTGGTGCAAACGCACCACCCCCTTGCAAAAAGCGGTGAAAACCGGGATTAGAAGGCCGCCGCCAAGCCAGAATGATCGGAACACGGATCTCATGCAGACTTATCTCGACTTCGAAAAGCCTATCTCAGACCTCGAGGCGAAGATCCATGAACTGAAGAAGCTTGCCGCGGAAGACGAGAGCATCGACACCTCGGAAGAGATCGCGAGGCTCGAGGGACGCGTGCGCGAAGCGACCGAGGAAATCTACTCCAAGCTGAACGCCTGGCAGAAGACCCAGGTGGCCCGCCACCCGCAGAGACCGCATTTCGTGGACTATGCCGCCCACCTGCTGACCGATTTCACGCCGCTCGCCGGCGATCGCGGTTTTGGCGAGGATGCGGCGATCCAGGCCGGCCTCGCACGTTTCCGGGGCCAGCCCGTCGCCATCATCGGCCAGGAAAAGGGCCACGACACGAAGAGCCGGCTGAAGCACAACTTCGGCAGCCCCCGTCCGGAAGGCTACCGCAAGGCGATCCGCGTCATGGAAATGGCAGACCGCTTCGGCCTGCCGATCATCTCGCTGGTCGACACCGCGGGCGCATATCCGGGCGTCGGCGCGGAAGAGCGTGGTCAGGCGGAAGCGATTGCCCGCTCGACGGAGATGTGCCTGGGAGTACGCGTTCCCATGGTATCCGTGGTGATCGGCGAGGGCGGATCCGGAGGCGCGATCGCCATCGCGACCGGCAACCGCGTCTACATGCTGCAGAACGCCATCTATTCGGTCATCTCGCCGGAAGGGGCGGCCTCCATCCTCTGGCGGGACTCCACCCGTGCGAAGGAAGCCGCCACCAACATGCGCATCACCGCCGAGGACCTCAGGGAACTCGGGATCATCGACGACATCATTCCCGAGCCCGTCGGCGGCGCCCACAGGGACCCGCAGACGGTCATCACCGCGACCGGAAACGTCATCGAGGTAGCCCTGGCGGAACTCAGCCAGCTTTCCGGCGATGAGGTCCGCGCCGCGCGCCGCCAGAAGTTCCTGCAGATCGGACGCAACCTCTGATCTGCGGAGCGATACATAGCGCAATTTGGCCACATTGCTGTTCAGAGTGACAGCAAGCCGCAGTTTTGCTTTACAGACGGGGACGAGCGGTTAAGAAGATGTAAAGCTTACCGCTTCACTATCGCTGCTGTTGTCCAGATTTCTGGTGTCCGCAACACACAGTCACGTGGTCATGCCGATGCGCCTGAAAAACATCGCTATCGCTCTTGCACTTGCGACAGCCCTTGCAGGCTGCAACGATACTCTCGACTCCGTCGACGTATCCAAGATCAAGAACAAGGTGGAGCATCCCCTGCCCTCCCGCATCGTCGCGGAGATGCAGAAGAAGAACATGCCGCGCACCTCGCCGATCATGATCCGCATCTTCAAGGAAGAAGGGGTCCTCGAAGTCTGGAAGGCGAAGGCCGACAACCGCTTCGACATGATATCGAGCTATCAGATCTGCGCCTGGTCAGGAAAGCTCGGACCGAAGAAGAAGGAAGGCGACCGGCAGGCGCCCGAGGGCTTCTACAACCTGACGCCGGCGCATCTCAATCCGAATTCCAAATACTTCCTGGCGATCAATACGGGCTTCCCGAACCGCTACGATCAGGCCAATGGCAGGACCGGATCCAACCTGATGATCCACGGCGCCTGCTCCTCGTCCGGATGCTACTCGATGACCGACGAGCAGGTCCTGGAAATCTACGCCTTTGCCCGGGACGCCTTCAAGGGCGGCCAGTCGGCCGTGCAGCTGCAGGCCTTCCCCTTCCGCATGACGGCCGAGAACATGGCCCGCCATCGCGACAGCGAGCATCATGATTTCTGGCAGATGCTGAAAACCGGATACGACAACTTCGAGGTCACGAAGCGTCCTCCGGAGGTGAATGTCTGCGAGAAGAAATACGTCTTCAACCAGCAGGTCGAGGGCACGGGAGCGTTCAACGCCGCCGCGGCCTGCCCGCCGATGTCGGCGCCTCCGGCCCTGGTGGCCGCTCTTTCGTCGCATCAGAAGACCTACGAGGTCGCCTATGAGAAGGCGGTCAAGAAGCTCGACGGCATGGTCTGGTACGAGCCCTCCGAGGCCGAACGCAAGGCCGTGGTGGCCGAGAAGCGGAAGGGCCGGGACATCGCCTACGCGCCGACCGGCACCTCTCTGGAAGCCGGCAAGCTGATGAAGCGGGAAGCGTTCGAAGCGCTGATGGCCAAGCGTACCGCACCGGAAAGCAAGCCGGCCACGACGATGCTGGCCTCGACCTCCGCCCGGCCGGAGACCGCCGCCGAACGGATGAAGCAGGACCGGCTGCCGGGCCCGGAGACCGAGATCGCGAGCACACCCGCGGCCGAGCAGCCGGTGGCCACGGCCGACGCATCCACCGGTACGATCCCTATCCCCGTCCAGAACCCCATGGCCTATGCCGCACCGCCCGTCAGCGACAGCAAGAAACGGCCCTTCTGGAAGATCTGGTCGCAGGAATGATGTCCCGCACATCGGAGGCCGCCTACGACCTGCGCGGCCTCAAATGCCCCCTCCCCGTGCTCAAGACCCGTCGCCGCCTCACGTCGATGCGCTCCGGCGAGGAACTCGTCGTCGAGACGAGCGATCCCCTGGCAGGCATCGACATCCCGCACTTCTGCCGGGAGGAAGGCCACGAACTGCTGCAGTCGGAAAAAACCGGCGACGGCCACCGCTTCCGCATCCGGAAGGGATGACCGCGAACTCGCTTAGATCCTCATACCGGGAACGGCGAGGGGATTGTCCTCGAGGGCGGCACGATCCGGGCGATCGATGCGCGGCTGCCCGGTAAATGCGGCGAAGACATCGGAGACGAACTCTTCCGAGAGCCCCTGGGTGATCAGCACCATCCGCGTCCGCCGGTCCGACCCTGCCGGCCAGGCATTCAACCGCTGGGGCGGGTGGAAAATCGTCTGCACGCCGTGCAGTACGAGCGGCCGGTCCGGGTTGTCCGACAGCGCCACCACAGCCTTCATCCGTAGCAGCTTCTCCCCATGGGCGGAGCGGAGCAGGTCGACGAACATGTCGATGGCGACCGGATCGATCGGCCGATCGCAGATCAGCGAGAAGGAACGAATGTCATCGCCATGACGGTTTACGTCGTGGTGGTGATGGTGATGACCATGATGGTGGTGATCGTCGTGGCCATGCCCGTGAGCAGGGTGCTGAGCATGACCTCCCGGCGCTTGCGCCAGTTCGTCCTGGAGCCACCGTTCCACGTCGGGGTTCTTGGTGGCGAGGTCGTAGAGACCGTTGGCGAGCACGGCAGCGCTCGCGGCCTCCGCGATGTCGCCGTCCATGCGGGGCGCGCGGGGGTTCAGCGCCGTCAGGCGGGCCTCGAGAGCC
>JAEZHO010000463.1 GCA_023416545.1 Pseudomonadota bacterium | reverse complement strand
ACAGACTTGTCCCGGTCCGTCCGCGCGACGTCGGCGAGAAGCTTCTCGAAGTCCCCGATGTAGCGGTCGACGGCCGTGCGGAATTCAGGCTCCCGCTCGTACTTGCGCTTGATCTCGTCGAAGGTCTGCTGGCCCTTCAGCGTGTAGAGACGGCGCGTGAAGACGTCGCGCTCGCCACGCTGGTAGCGGCGCCAGAGATCGACGGATGCGTCGTGATCGATGGCGCGGGCGATATCGACGGACAGCGAGTTCAGCGATTCGACCATATGGCGCGGATTGCGGCTGTCGCCACCACCACGGACGCCGGCCTGCTCCGCCGGGCGGGACGTCGGAGCGCGGGAAGCTGCCTCCGAGGCGTTCTCGCGCGAGGCGCCCCTCAGCAGGTCGCTGATCCAGCCGCCTTCCTGGCCCCGCGCTGCGGGTTCAGCGGGACGGGCCGGGGTAGACGGGCGGTCGAAATTGAGGCTGCCTCGCAGGCCGGTCTCGTTGCCACCGCGTATCGCCGGTGCCGGCTGGGCCGGCAGCGCCGCTGCCGGCTGGGCACGGGGCGCGGGTTCGGCCTGAGGGGCCGAGGCACGGACCGGAGCCGGCTGCGACACTTCGAGTGCCTGTGCGGAACGGCCGACCAGTTGCGAAAGGTCCTGCAGTGCCTTGATCTGCTCGGAGACGGCACGCCGCATCGCCGCGGCGTTTTCCTTGGCCTCCTCGGGCAGGTCGAATGCGCCGCGCCGAAGTTCCGCGCGGGTGCTGTCCAGTTCCTCGCGGATCTGTTCCGCCGAGCGGCGGATTTCGTCCGTTGCGCCCGAGAAGCGGCCGACGGCCTCGTCCACCGACTTGCGAAGCTGTTCGCGCAGATGGGCGGCGGCGCTGTCGGAGCGGCTGGTCGCGTCGGCGAGCATGCGCTCGACATCCGTCAGCGAGCCTTCGACGCCGCTGCGGATACGTTCCGAGAGGCCGCGGGCGCGTTGTTCGGCATTGTTCATCGTGGCGTCGACGGCGCGGCTCGCCTCCTCGCTTGCACCGAGGAGGGCGCTGCGCATGGCGTCGGCGGTCACGTCGGCGCGCTGCTGGGTCTCGCCGAGCGTGCGGCCGATGTCCGCGAATGCGCCCTGGAGACTTTCGCGCAGATGCGCGGCGACCTGCGAGGAGCGGCCCTCGGCCCGTTCGAATGCGCCTTCCACGAGGGCGGCGAGATTGCGCATCGTGCCCTCGATCTCCTCGGACCGCTTGACGAGGCCGACGGAGAGGCTGCGAAGGGCGGTCTGGCGCTCGTCCAGCGTATTGGCGAGGTTGGACTGCGCCGCTCCCAGGAGTTCGGACGCCTGGGCGAGGACCTTGGAGTGATCGTCGAACCGTCCGACGATACCGCCAACCTGGTTGAGCGTCTGGCCGGAGATATTGGCCAGCCGGTCGATGTTGTTTTCCAGGAGACGGCTTGAGCCGGATACCATGTCCGCGGCGTGAGCAGCGGATTCGGAGAAGAGCGTGGCGGTCGTGCCCAGCCTCTCGTCGACGCCCGAAAGGCGCTCGAGGGCCTGGTCTGCCGCGGCAGCGAGATCCTGCGCGGCGCGCTCGACGAGGCTCGAAATCCCGGAATTGCTGTCGGCAAGACGATCGATCAGCGAGTTGACGCTGCCCGTGAGGCTCCGTTCCACCGACAGCAAGGCGCTGGCGGTGTTCTCCGCGCGCTGGGTGATCGCCGACAGGGCTTCGTTCGTGCGGGCGGCGATCGCATCGACGAGCGCGTCGTTCTCGCTGCGAATGCGGTTGCTGTTCTCGCTTGCGGCGGCCACCAGTCGCTCGGTGCTTTCGCGGGCGGCAGAGGCAATCTGGTCGGCTGCAGAACGGCTGGCCTCGCTGTATTGCTCGACGACCGGGCGTGCCTCTTCCTCGATGAGGCGGGCAAGCTCCGTCGTGCGGCTCGACAGCATGGAGTTGAGGTCGCGGGTGCGGCTGTCGAGTGCGGAGCGGATGGCATCGCCGCGGGCGGCGAGCGCCTTGTCCACGGCTTCCATGGCGGCCTGCAGGTCGGTCGCCGTTTCGGCGAGCGTGCCGCGAAGCGAACCGCCGCGCTGCTGGAGGGCCTCCTCGGCCTCGGTGAGCGCCTCTGAGATCGCCGTCACCTGCTTCTTGACCAGGGCATCGGCTTCCGAAACCTTGTTCACGATGGCATTGCCGGCTTCCGAGAACGCCTGTGCGACCGTTGCTGCCTGGCCGGCAAGGCGGGTCTGCGTCTCCGAAATGCGGTTGACGATCTCGCTCGACCGCTCCTCGACCGAACGGGTGAACTCGGCGTTGCGCTGGGCGAGCCCTTCGGTGAACTCGGAGCCGGTGCGGCTCAGCGTTTCCGCAGAGCGCATTGCTTCGTCGTCCATTCCCGCCGCAGCCGCGCTGACGGCCTCGCGGAGGGTCGCGGCAAGACCTGCGGCCTTGCCTTCGATCGTGCGGGTGACGGCGTCAAGGCCGACCGACAGCGCACGGTCCATGGTCGAAAGGCGCTCGTCGAGACGAGCGGCGCCGCTGTCCATGGCGCCGGAGATGCGGTCGTGGGCGTCCGTGCTGATCCGCTCCAGTTCGGCGGTCCGCTGTGCCAGCGTCTCGCCGATGTCGCGACCGGCGCCGTCCACCAGTTCGGTGACGCTGGCAATCTCGTTGCGGATGCGCGCCTCGAGGCCTCCGAACGTCGCCTCGACCTTGTTGCCGGTCGCCCCGAGGGCGGCCTCGACACTGCCGATCGTCTGCTCGAGGCGGCCGGAGAGGTCTTCGGCCGAAAGGCTGATTTCCCGCGCTGCCTCGTTGAGGCGCCCGGCAATGACCCCGGCCGTGGTGTTCAGTCGCTCTTCCAGGTCCGCTCCGGCGCCGTCGAATGCGGTGCGGAGGGCTTCCTGCTGGCTCTCCAGTGACATTTCCAGCATGCCGGCGCTCGTGGCGAGCGTCGTGCCGATCGTCATCACCTGGTCCGACATCAGTTCCGAGATCTGGTCGCGGGTCTGGGCGAGCGCGGTGGAGATCATGTCCGTCCGCTCTTCGAGCGTCGTGCGGAAGCGCTCGTAGCCGGCGCCCAGGGTCTGCTCGATCTGCTCGTTGGCGGAGGCAACCGTATCGCTGAACTGCTGATGTCCGAGGCCCAGCGTCGCGGCGATGCGCTCCTGGCCGGTGCCAAGCGCCGATTCGATCCGTTCGGCGCCGCCGGACACGGTGTCCTCGAAACGCCGCGCGCCGTCGCCGAGAACATCTCCCATCCGAAGCGAGATCTCGTTGAGCGACTGCTCGATGCGGTTTTCCGCATCGGCCGCGAGTGTGCCGATCGCGCCAGCCTTCTCGTCGAGAACGCCGGACAGACGGTCTTCACCCAGCGCAAAGGCGGTGCTGATGTCCATGGTCTTGTCGTCGAGCATCTCGCCGATACGCTCGCCGTTCGACGAGATCGCCGCGGCCAGCCGCTCGACGCGACGGTCGAGGCCTTCGCCGAGGCTCTTCTCGCCTTCCTCCATGTGACGGGCGATCAGGGCAGCCCGTTCGTCGAGAATGCCGGACAGGCGTTCCGGGGTGTCCGCCAGATTGGTGAGGATGCCGGCGATGCGGTCCTCGCCAAGCGCGAAGGCCGTGCTGATTTCCAGCGTCTTGTCGTCGAGAAGTTCGGTAATCCGGTCGCCGGTCGTGGAGAGCGTGCGTGCAAGCTCTTCCGTGCGCCGGTCGAGGCCGGAGCCGAGGCGTTCCTCGCCGTCCTGCAGGTGGCGCGCAATCGTCGCGACGCGTTCGTCCAGCAGGCTGGCGAGCTTCTCCGGTGCGTCGCCGATGACCGACTCGATGGCGGCCGTCCTGCTTTCGAGAGCCTCGGCGAAGCGTTCCTGTCCGGTCTCGAGGGCGGCGATGACGGATTCCGAGCGTTCGCCGACTGCGCGTTCGAACTTGCCTTGCGTCTCGTTCAGGGCACCGATGAGGGCCGTGCTGCGTTCGGAGAGGACTTCGTCGATCGCGTCGCGGCTCGTGCCGATCGCGCCGGTGATTTCGCTGGTGCGCGCGGCGAGGGCTTCGCTGAATTCGCGGCTGCGGTCTTCCAGGATGGAATCGAGCACGTCCTGGCCCGTGCCGAGCGTGGTGGCGAGCGCCAGCGACTGTTCGGTCAGCGTATTGCCGATCTGGGCGATGCTGCTGCTGAGGATGCCTTCGATGGAGTCGGAGCCGCTCGCGACGGTCTCGTTGATGCGCGCGAGGCTGTCCATCAGCTTGCTGTCGAGGCTGCCGGCCCGCTGGTCGAACGCCGTGGTGAGCGCGTTGAGCCCGTCGTCGAAGGTGGTGCTGAGCTGGCCGACGGTGGCCTGCAGGCGCTCCTCGAAAAGGCCGGAGCGCAGGTCGAGGTCCATGATCGCGTCGTCGGCGGCGGTCTTCAGGCTCTGCCTGAATGCGCTGCCCTTGTCGTCGAGCGCCCTGTTCAGCGACGTGATCACCGCCTCGAGAGAACCGGTGATGGAGCGTTCGCCCTCCGACAGTCCGTCGGTGATTTCGCGGGTCCGGGCGACAAGCGTCTCGTTCAGCTGGCGCGTGCGGTCGGCGAGCGCCGCATTCAGGCGCTCGGTGCTGGCGTCGAGGGTGGAGGCGCGCGTCTCGAACTCGCCAAGCAGCGCCTGGCCGCGGTGGGCGAGCGTCATCGACAGGTTTTCGAGGCGGTTGTCGAATTCGTTGGCGAGCGCGATCCCGGACGAGCCGAGCGTCTGCACCAAGTCGTCGGCCTTGGCGGCGAGCAGTGAACCCAGCGCTTCGCCGGCGGCGTTCGTCTTTTCCGTCAGGGCAGCGGCCCGCGTATCGATCATCGACGCGAAGGCTTCGCCGGAGGTCGCCAGTCGTACGGCAATTTCCTCCGTCGCAAGCGACAGCTCTTCCTTGAGCTGTTCGTGTGCGCCGACGATGGACGAACGGATGCGTTCGGCGTGATTGACGATGGCATCGCGTTCGGCGCCCAGTTCGTGGACCAGCCCGCGCACGCGCAATTCATTGTCGGTGTAGCTGCGCTCAAGCGCGTTGACTTCGGAGTGGACGAGCGTCTCGAGTTCGGTTGCGCGCGCAATCGTGCGCTCGATGCCCTCGTTCATGGCGGAGACTTCGCGCCGGACGGCCTGGCCAACGGTCATGATCCGTTCGGAGGCGACGGTCTCGGGCTCCGACAGGCGCAGCGCCACTTCGGCCATGGAACGCGCGGCGTTGCGCATGTCCTGCGCACGGGCCATCATCGTCGCGAAGGCGAAGAAGAGAAGGATCGGCACGACGATGCCGACGATGATCGCGACGAGACCGGGCATGGCAACGAGCCCGCCGACCGAACCGGACGACCACAGCTGTGCACCATATAGAAGTTGCGCCAGGCCAAGACCGCCGATCGCCCAGAGGACGGAAACGATCGTCGCTTTTCGAAGCGCGCTGCGCATCGTGCCGCCTTCGAGCGTCTTGAGCAGGTTTACGGAACTGCGGCGGCTGCCGTCGTTTGCAGGCTCGAACACGGGTGCGCGCGCCGCCGGTTCCGCCGTCGCGGAGCGGGGAGGGGTCGCCGGGTTCTCGCCGCGCGGCGGGGATGGACGCTGCTTGCTATCAGACACTCTGGCCTCCGAGGCAGAGGATGCAGGCTTCCGACGTATCGTCTCCTGATCCTCGATGAAGTCGATCTTCAACGCGTCTTCCAGTGCCTGGAAGGCCGTTTCGTCCATCGACTCGCTGCTGGTCTTCTTCGCCATGCGGTTACGCCTCGCTACATACTCGCCCGGCCATCCCGTCCTGTTCGCCCGCCCTGCAAACGAAGAAGAGACACTGCCTGCCGGAAAGCCCCGCCTTCATGGCGTCGGCATTTCCCGTTTCACTTACTCTCGAACAGCCTTGTTCCAAACGGATGATAAGGAATGCTTACCATCCGGCCATCCACGGACGCGGGAGCGGACTCCCGCCTTTCCACCTGTATTGTAGTGGCACATCTGAGGTGTCTAAACAATTCGGACCCGTGGAAGCGCCAAAAAGCCCAATCCGGTTGTTAACAGGATTTAAACCATAAGACCGGCGAAAAGTCCCGTAAAACAAGCATCTTAGCGTAAATTAACCATAGCTTGAGATTCAAGTGGCCGATTGCGGTCTGTTAACGCCATGGCGCCGGTTTGGCTGCACGATGGCTGAAATCGCATCGTTCAGGATCATTGTCGCCCATGGCCGCCATCGCAATCGCCTTCGAAGCTCCTCAGACCCGGCGTGCGCTCTCGCCATCCCGGTCACGCCCGATAGACCTCGTCCACCTCGCCCGCCAGACGACGGGAGACAAGGGTACCGAGCTTGAAATCCTGCAGACGTTCGCGCGGCAATCCCGCAGGGCGCTGCTGGAAATGAGCAGCGGCGACATGCCCGCAATCCTCGCGGCCGCTCGTCTGCTGAAAGGGGCGGCATCCGCAGTCGGCGCGTTCACGGTGGCCGACCTTGCGATGCGGATCGAGGAGAAGGGGGCCGATGCGGCCTCGATGGCAAAGATCAGCGCCGCCATCATCGAGACGGAGAACTTCATCCTGAAGCTCTGCCGATAGGAAGAGCCACCATTGCAGCATCAGGCAGGCAAACCTATGTTGACTGCCTGGCGGATCTGTTCGATGAGCAGGCTCGCTCCTCCAGACTGTTCTTACCGGAATTCCTGATCATGACGAAACTGACCATCGTCGCCTTCGACGGAACGCGCTTCGATATCGATGCGAGCAACGGATCGACGGTGATGGAGAATGCCGTCCGCAACTCGGTGCCGGGCATCGACGCCGAGTGCGGTGGCGCCTGTGCCTGTGCGACCTGCCATGTCTATGTGGACGAAGCCTGGACCGATACCGTCGGCGCGCCCTCCGCGATGGAGGAAGACATGCTCGACTTCGCGTATGACGTCAGGCCGACCTCGCGGCTTTCCTGTCAGATCAAGATGAGCGACGAGTTCGACGGGCTGGTCGTCAACGTGCCCGAACGGCAGGGCTGACGCCCCGGGACGGATCGAGGGCTAGCCACCGTTTTCCCCCAGCCGATACTTCAGCAGCCGCATCATCCGGTTGTCGAAGTTCTTCGATTCGACCACGTCGAACCGCATCTGGTCGCGGTCATGGGTTTCGAGCACGCGCTTGGTGACCGCGCCGACCTTCTTTTCCAGTTCCTGGCACGTGCGGGCGGAGCGGAGGGCGCGCAGATCCCGCTCCAGCGTCCGAGCGTAGCTGCGGGCGATTTCCGCATGCCGTTCCTCGTGCCGCTTGATGTCGGCGGACAGGGTGTCCCAGATGAAGCGCAGGTTCTTGTCGGCGGCGCGACGGTTCTTCCATCGCGGCAGGATCAGGTTTGTCTTCAGGGTGACCTTCACGTCGCCGACGGAACACTCTTTCCCGCGCTCGACATAGGTGACCTCTCCACCGAACTTGATTTCCGTGGCGCCGGGATGGCGATGACCGCTTGCACTGGTCATCGGGCCACGCCTCTCCAGTTCGCGATCGAGAGCTTCCGCGGTCCTTCCTCCGATCGAGAAGTAGCCGTAGGTCTTGCTGATCAGGGGCTCCGCCGATGCCACGGAGGAGAGCAGGCACACGGCGGCCAGCCCGCCGATAACGCGACGGATAGATGGAATCAGCAACATTCTGGGGCCTGCTTAGATTGAACTTGAGGTGAGCTTGGGGCATAGCCGTCGGCAGCGCAACACAGAGGCAGAAAAATTTGCGTTACTCCCGTAAGACCCATCCAGCAGCGAAGACGCCCGGTTCCCGAATCTGGCGAGTCGGCGGCGGACGTCTCCTCGAACTGGGCAACAACGGCCATATCATGGCCATCGTCAATGTTACGCCGGATTCGTTCTCGGACGGCGGCCTGCACGAGGGGCTCGAAGGTGCCGTCGCGCACGGGCTTGCCTGCGTCCGGGACGGCGCCGCGATCCTCGACATCGGCGGCGAGTCGACCAGACCGGGTGCAGCAGCCGTCAGCGCGGCCGAGGAGCAGGACCGGGTGATCCCGGTCATCGAGCGGCTGGTCCGGGAGACGGACGCATTGATCTCCATCGACACCTATCGCGCCGAGACCGCCCGCCTGGCGATCGCCGCAGGCGCGCATATCATCAACGACGTCCACGGGCTGCAGCGCGAGCCGGCGATCGCGTCGGTCGCTGCGGAGACGGGGGCGGGGCTCTGCATCATGCATACGGGACGGGGCCGGGAAGGCGACGTGGCGGCGGATGTCGTGGAAGACCAGTGGGCGTTCTTCGACGTTTCGCTCGCGATCGCAGACGAGGCCGGGGTAGCGCCCGAAGCCATCGTCCTCGATCCAGGCTTCGGGTTCGCCAAGGACGCGGACCAGAACCTTGAACTCATGGCACGGTTCGGCGAACTGCGCGACATCGGCTTCCCGTGGCTCATCGGCACGTCGCGCAAGCGCTTCATCGGCACGGCGACCGGCCGGGACATTGCCGCGGAACGGGATGTCGGCACGGCGGCGACGACGGCGATCCTGCGGCTTGCGGGGGCTGCGATCTTCCGCGTCCACAACGTTACCGCAAACCGCGACGCGCTCGGCATCGCGGATGCCTTGCTGCGGGCTCATGCAGAGGAGACTCCACGATGAGCACCTATATGATCACCCTCAAGAACTGCGCATTCTTCGCGCGCCACGGCGTCCATGCGGAAGAGAACCGGCTGGGGCAGCGCTTCTTCGTCGATGCCGAGATGGAGGTCGAGGCCGGTGACGTGCTGGTCACGGATCGGGTCGAGGACACGGTCGATTACGGCGTCGCCTTCACGCTCATCGAGACGATCGTCACGGGAAGCCAGCGCCGCCTGATCGAGACGCTGGCCATGGATGTGGCCATCGCGCTCTGCGAGCGCTTTCCGCAGGTCGTCAGGGCCGTGATAACGGTCCGCAAGCCGAGCGCGCCCATCCAGGGCGTCCTTGATCATGCGGAAGTGCGCGTTGAACATCGGCGCTGACGAGGTGGTGACGGCAGCACTCGGGCTCGGCGGAAATCTGGGCGATCCGCCCGCGGCGATGGCGGAGGCCTTGCGGCGTCTCGACGCGCGGGCGGACTGCTCGGTCTCCGCCGTCTCGCGGCTCTACAAGACCCCGCCCTGGGGCAAGACGGATCAGGCCGACTTCTTCAACTGCTGCGCCCTCCTGGAGACATCGCTCGAGCCGGAGGCGCTGCTGGATGTCTGCCTGTCGATCGAGCAGAGCATGAAACGGGAGCGTATCGAGCGCTGGGG
>JAEZHO010000452.1 GCA_023416545.1 Pseudomonadota bacterium | reverse complement strand
GCTTCGGCACCGGCTCCGACCACGTGCGCGAGAAGGACGGCCTCTGGGCCATCCTCTTCTGGCTGAACATCGTCGCCGCCCGCAGGAAGAGCGTGGCCGAGATCGTCCGCGGGCACTGGGCCGAATACGGCCGCAACTACTATTCCCGCCACGACTATGAAGAGGTCGACAGCGATGCCGCAAACGGGCTGATGGACGCGCTGCGCGCCAGGCTCGCCTCGCTGCCCGGCCGAAGCTTCGGCGATCTCAAGGTCGCGGCCGCCGACGACTTCTCCTATACTGACCCGATCGACGGTTCGGTCAGCACGAAGCAGGGCATCCGCGTGCTCTTCGAGGGCGGCAGCCGCGTCGTCTTCCGCCTGTCCGGCACCGGCACGTCGGGAGCGACGATCCGCGTCTATGTCGAGCGCTACGAACCCGACCCGTCGCGCCACGACATCGAGACGCAGGAAGCGCTTTCGGACCTGATCGCCGTCGCCGACGAGATCGCCGGGATCCGCGCCCGCACCGGCCGCACGGCACCGACGGTGATCACCTGATCTTAAGGTCGGGAGAAAAGGGCAGACCTTGGCGACGAGAACGGCATCCTGCAGCTGCGGCCAGCTCCGCATCGAAGTGAGCGGAGAACCGCTCGGGGTCGGCCTCTGCCATTGCCTCGCCTGCCAGCAGCGGACCGGCAGCCTCTTCGCGGCGCTCGCGGCATTCCGCGCTCCCTACCGCGTCACCGGCGAGGCGAGCGAATACCTGCGCACCGGCGACCAGGGCAGCCGCTTCCTCTTCCGCTTCTGCCCCGTCTGCGGCACCAACCTATTCCACACGGAGGAAGGCGTCGGCGACCGTTCGGTGGCGGTGGCGGTCGGCGGCTTTGCCGATCCGGCCTTCCCGGCGCCCGAGGTCTCCGTCTACGACTGCCGCAGGCACGGCTGGGTCCGGCTGCCCGACGGCGTGACCGCATACGAGAAGGATCCGGAATGACGACCGGAACGCCCCTTGGCGCGCCCCTTGCCACCACCCTTGGCGCGACACTTGGGACGACCCTGACGCCCGGTGGGGCCCAGTTCGCGGTCTGGTCCTCGACGGCGCGGATGATCGAGGTCTGCATCTTCGATGCCGAAGGCTCCGTCGAGCGGGAACGTCATCCCATGATCCGCGGCGAAGACGACGTCCACCGCGTCACGGTGCCGGGGGTCGGCGAAGGCGCACGCTACGGCTATCGCGCCCACGGCCCCTACGATCCCGACCGCGGCCTCTGGTTCGACCCGTCGAAACTGCTCCTCGACCCGCATGCCACCGAGATCGACCGGCCCTTCGTCTACGACCGCCGACTGGCGGACTTCGGAGTTGACACCGCCGGCCTGATGCCGAAGGCGATCCTCCGCCGGCACCCGGAGGTTTCCCGCAAGCCGCCGCTCCTTCCCCCCGGCGGCCTGGTCTACGAGCTTGCCGTCAAGCCATTCACCATCCTCCACCCGGACGTCCCGGCGCATCAGCGCGGCACGATCGCCGCCCTCGCCCATCCCTCCGTGCTGGCCCACCTGAAGCGCATCGGCGTGGATGCGGTCGAACTGATGCCCATCACCGCCTGGATCGACGAGCGCCACCTGCCTCCGCTCGGACTGACCAATGGCTGGGGCTACAACCCGGTCGGCTTCATGGCGCTGGACCCGCGCCTCTGCCCCGGCGGCGTGCGGGAACTCGGCGAGACCGTCGCGGCGCTGCACGAGGCCGGCATCGGCGTCATCCTCGACCTGGTCTTCAACCATACCGGCGAGAGCGACCGGGCCGGCCCCACCCTTTCGCTTCGCGGTCTCGACAACCTCGCCTGCTTCCGCCACACGGAAGGTCATCCCGGCACGCTGGTCAACGATACCGGCACCGGCAACACGGTCGCCTGCGACCACCCCTTCGTCCGCGGCCTGATCCTCGACAGCCTTCGCCATTTCGTGCTGCATGCCGGCGTCGACGGCTTCCGCTTCGACCTCGCGACCATTCTCGGCCGCGGTCCGCACGGCTACGCCCGCGACGCCGCGACGCTGCGCGCCATCGCCGACGATCCCGTGCTCTCCGACCGTGTCCTGATCGCCGAACCCTGGGACATCGGTCCGGGCGGCTACCAGCTCGGCAATTTCCCGCCGCCCTTCCTCGAATGGAACGACCGCGCCCGCGACGACATCCGCCGCTTCTGGCGCGGCGACCGCTGGACGATCGGCGACCTCGCCCGGCGCCTCGCCGGATCGGAGGACATCTTCGCCCGCCACGGTCAGCACCGGACGCTCACCGTCAACTTCATCGCCGCCCATGACGGCTTCACGCTGATGGACCTCGTCTCGCACGAGACTCGCCACAACCAGGAGAATGGCGAGGAAAACCGCGACGGCCACCACGACAACTTCTCCTGGAACAACGGGATGGAAGGCGCGACGGAGGACCCCGTGATAACCGAGGCGCGCCGACGGGACGTCATGGCGCTCCTCTCCACCCTCTTCATGAGCCGAGGCACGATCATGCTCGGCATGGGCGACGAGGCGGGCCGCAGCCAGCAGGGCAACAACAATGCCTACTGCCAGGACAATGCGATCACCTGGCTGGACTGGACGGCACTCGACGACAGCCTGATCGCCCATACGGCGAAGCTTGCAACGTTGCGGCGCCGCTTCTCGGTCTTCTCCGAGACCGGCTTCTTCGTCGATGCCGGCGATGACATCGACTGGTTCAATGCGGACGGCCAGCCGATGAGCCGGGAGGACTGGGAAAGTCCGGATGCCTCCGTCCTCGTGCTGGCGCTGAAGAGCATGGATCGCGACACCGGCGGCACGGTCCACATCGCGGCGATATTCAACCGTTGCCGGACGGAGCAGGCCGTCACCCTGCCGGACGCCGCCTGGCGGACGATCGACGGTGACGCGCCGTGGAGCGGCAAGGCGCCCGCCCGCTCGGTCAGCTTCTGCGTCGCCTCCTGAGCCTCACCCGCACGTGCCTTCTACCCAAGGCGCGCAAAGTCTGTAGATTGGACCCTGACCGAAGGGGAATGAGAGGGAAGATGCCGCGGGAAATTTCGCTTGCAGACGTGCCGGGGCTGGTCGGGCAGGTGCTCGGCGTCTCGGAATGGATCACCGTCGACCAGGGGATGATCGACAAGTTCGCCGATGCCACGCACGACCACCAGTTCATCCACGTCGATCCTGAACGGGCGGCGGCCGAAAGCCCCTTCGGCGGCACCATCGCGCACGGCTTCCTGACGATTTCGCTGCTCTCGGCGATGAACTACGACTGCGTGCCGAAGATCCGCGAGCAGACCATGGGGCTGAACTACGGCTTCGACAAGATCCGCCTCATGTCCCCCGTCAAGGCCGGTAGCCGGGTGCGCGGACACTTCACGCTCACCGAATGCCGCTTCCGCGGCGCAGGCCTGCTGATGACCACCTACGACGTTTCCGTCGAGATCGAGAACGAGAAGAAGCCGGCAATGACCGCCACCTGGACCACCATCGTCCAGTTCGACCCCAAGGACCGGCCCGCGGACGCCTGATCCGCAGCAGACGCATACGCATACCCACCTATCGTTTCCTACCGATATGCGAGGTACGAATGTTTCCGCTTTCCCACATGATGAAGTCCTTCATTCGCAAGGGCCGCCTCACCGTCATCGACGCGGACGGCAACCGGCACGTCTTCGCCGGCACGCCGGGCCCGGAGGTGACGATGCGGCTGACCGACCGGCGGCTCTACCGGACGCTCGTCTTCAACCCGGAGCTTTCCGCCGGCGAGGCCTACATGGACGGGACCATGCGGTTCGAGGACGGTTCGACGCTCCGCGACTTCCTGACGCTCTTTTCCATCAACCGCCTGTCGCTCGGCTCCTATCCGCTGCAGAAGGCGATCCGCGCGGTGAAGATGCGCTTCCGCAGGCGCCAGCAGTCGAACGTCAAGGGCGAGGCGGAGAGGAACGTCGCCCACCACTACGACCTCGGCAACGACTTCTACCGGCTCTTCCTCGACGACAACATGCTTTATTCCTGCGCCTATTTCCGCGATCCCGGCGAGACGCTGGAGGAGGCGCAGCGCAACAAGCTGCGGCTCCTCGCCTCCAAGCTCTGCCTGCGCGAAGGAATGCGGGTCCTCGACATCGGCTGCGGCTGGGGCGACCTCGCCCTCTATCTCGCCCGGCTGGAAAACGTCCACGTTACCGGCGTCACGCTGTCGAAGGAGCAGCAGAAGCTTGCGACCGAACGCGCCCGGCAGGCGGGCCTTGCCGACAGGGTGACGTTCGAACTGCGCGATTACCGCGACGTCGACGACAAGTTCGACCGCATCGTCTCCGTCGGCATGTTCGAGCATGTCGGCGTCCAGCACTATGACGAGTTCTTCAGCCACCTGAACGCACTGATGCCCGACGACGGCATCGCCGTCCTCCACTCGATCGGCCACATGAGCCCGCCCGGCATGGCAAGCCCCTGGCTTCGCAAGTACATCTTCCCCGGCGCCTATTCCCCGGCGCTTTCGGAAGTCTTCGACAGCGTCGAGAGGAACAGCCTCTGGGTCATGGACCTGGAATTCCTCCGCGTCCACTACGCCACCACGCTTGCCCACTGGGCCGGCCGCTTCGAGAAGAACCGTGACCGGGTGATCGCCATGTATGACGAACGCTTCGCCCGCATGTGGGAATTCTACCTGATCAGCGCCGAGATGATGTTCCGCACCGGCAGCCAGCTCGTCTTCCACATGCAGATGTCCCGCAAGCGCGATGCAGCACCCATCGTGCGCGACTACATCACCGACAGGCAGCGCGAATATATCGAGCGGGAGAAGGCGCTCGAACTCACGCCCTGAAATGCCCCGCAGTGACATGACGAAGGGACCACATGGATCACATGGATCGCGAAAGCGTCGTCAGAGCCTCGTTCGAGCGGCAGGCCATGGCCTGCGAGGACTTGGGCTCGCCCTTCACCGCGCGGCTTTGCCGTCTTGCGGCCGCAAGGCTGGATCGCGCCGGTCCGGTCGGGCGCGTGATCCTCGACTGGCCGGATGATCCGACCGGAACCGGGGACGCGCTTGCCCTGCGCCTTGCGGGCGGGCTGCACGCCCTGGTCCTGTCGCAGCGGGACGATGGTCTGGCGGCCGCCTATCCGCCGCATGAAGTCGCCGACGGGGTCCTGTGGGCCGCGGTCGAGGCCGCCATGGTCCGGCACGAAGCGTTTCTGCTTGCCCGGCTGCAGTCGGCGCCGCAGACGAACGAGATCCGCCGAAGCAGCGCCCTCCTGCCGGCCTTCCTGACGCTCGCGGACATGTTCGCGATGCCCCTCGACCTGCTGGAAGTCGGCGCCAGCGCCGGCCTCAACCTGCAATGGGACCGCTACCGCTACCGGCTCGACGGTTTCGCCTGGGGCGATCCGGCCTCGCCGGTCCATCTCGAGCCCGACTGGCAGGG
>JAEZHO010000447.1 GCA_023416545.1 Pseudomonadota bacterium | reverse complement strand
GATGTCGTCGGACTTCGCGTTCGGGTCCATGACGATCGAGACCGACCCGTTGGGCGACATGACGTCCTTCACGAAGAAGGCGGTCTCGGAAATCATCGGTCCCCAGCCGGCCTCGTACCAGCCGACCGAGCCGTCATCGAACATCACCTGCAGGTGGCCGTAATTGTACATGTCCGGCGCGATCTCGTCCGAGAGCCTCAGCCCCATGCCACGCACCTGCACCGGCCTGGCGTCGGTGATCTGGCACATGACATCGACATAATGAACGCCGCAATCGACGATCGGCGAGGTCGTCCGCATCAGCGCCTTGTGCGTCTCCCAGGTGGGGCCGGAGGACTGCTGGTTGAGGTTCATGCGGAAGACATAGGGCGGGCCCAGCTTGCGGGCCTCCTCGATCAGCCGCACCCAGGAGGGGTGATGGCGCAGGATATAGCCGATGACCAGCTTGCGGTCGGCCGCCTTCGCCGCCGCCACCACGCGCTCCGCGTCGGCGACGGTGGTCGCAAGCGGCTTTTCGACGAAGACGTGGCAGCCTGCGTCGAAGGCCATGACGGCATAATCGGCGTGGCTGTCGGAGTAGGTGCAGATCGAGCAGAGGTCCGGCTTCAGCTCCGCGAGTGCCTCGGGGAACGAGGGATGGATCGCGTAGCCCTGCAACTCGTCCGGCAGCGCCACCTCGGAGCGGTTAACGAGGCCGACGATCTCGAAACCGGGATTGTTGTGATAGGCGAGCGCATGGCTGCGGCCCATGTTGCCGAGGCCGGCGACGAGGACGCGGATGGGCTTGTCATGGGTATTCACTTGACGGCTCCGGAAGTAATGCCGCGGATCAGCTGCCGCGAGAAGATGACGTAGAGGACCAGAACGGGCAGGATGGCGAGCGAGAGCGCCGAAAGGACCGCGTTCCAGTTGGTGACGTACTGGCCGATGAACATCTGCGCGCCGAGCGTGATCGTCTTCGTCGCCTCGCCGGGGGCAAGGATGAGCGGGAACCAGAGATCGTTCCAGATCGGGATCATGGTGAAGACGGCGACCGTCGCCATGGCGGGCCGCACGAGCGGCAGTACGAGGCGGAAGAAGATCGCGTATTCCGACAGGCCATCGATGCGACCGGCATTCTTCAGGTCGTGCGAAACCGTGCGCATGAATTCCGAGAGGATGAAGATCGCCAGGGGCAGGCCCTGCGCGGTGTAGACCAGGATCAGCGCCGTCAGCGTGTTGACGAGCCCGCTCGCCACCATGCCCTGCAGGATGGCGACCGTGCCCAGCCGGATCGGGATCATGATGCCGAGCGCCAGGTAGAGCCCCATCACCGTATTGCCGCGGAAGCGGTATTCCGACAGCGCGAAGGCCGCCATGGCGCCGAACAGGAGGACGAGCGCGATCGAGGCGACCGTGACGATCAGGCTGTTCTGGAAATAGCCGAGGAAATCGCCCTGGGCGAGAACCGTCTGGTAGCCGATCAGGCTGAAAGTCTCCGGCGTCGGCAGCGCCATCGGCTCGCGGAAGATGGCGTTGCGGCTCTTCAGTGAATTCACCAGCGTCAGGAAGACGGGGAAGAGCGCGATCACCGTATAGGTGATCAGCGCCAGGTGGATCAGGCCGGAGCGCAGGAGGGACGAGCGGGCTTTCGACATGCTTCCTCCCTCAGAACTGGTAGCGGCGGATGCGGCGCTGGATGACGAAGAGGTAGAGCGAGACGCCGGCAAGGATGATCAGGAACATCACGGTCGCGATCGTCGCCCCCATCGGGCGGTTGCCCATCTGGTTCTGGAAGCCGAAAAATGTGCGATAGAGCAGCGTGCCGAGGATATCCGTCGAGCCGTCCGGCCCGCCCAGCGCCCCCTGAACGGTGTAGATCAGGTCGAAGGCGTTGAAGTTGCCGACGAAGGTCAGCACCGAAATGATGCCGATCGCCGGCAGGATCAGCGGCAGCTTGATCTTCCAGAACTGGCTCCAGCCGGTAATCCCGTCTATCTCGGCTGCCTCGAGCACCTCGTCCGGGATATTGAGGAGCGCGGCGTAGATCAGCATCATAGGAATGCCGACATACTGCCAGACGGAGATCAGCGAGACGGTGATCAGCGCGCTGTCCGGCCTTCCGAGCCAGGGGGAAAACAGCGACTTCAGGCCCACCATGTCCATCAGCCCCGGAGCAATTCCCCAGATCGGCGAGAGGATGAGCTTCCAGATGAAGCCGACGATGACGAAGGACAGCAGCGTCGGGACGAAGATGGCGCTCCGGTAGAAGGCGGCGAACCGCAGGCCCGGCAGCGACAGCATGGCGGCAAGCGCGATGCCGATCGGGTTCTGCACGGCCATGTGGATGAGGAAGAAGATGGTGTTGTTCCAGAGCGCGTTCCAGAAGTCGGCGGCGAGCCGCGGGTCGCCGAAGAGCCGCTGGAAATTTGCCAGCCCGACGAAGGCCCTCTCGCCGTCTACGACATTGAACAGCGACAGCCGGAGCGTCTCGATCAGCGGCAGGATCATCACGGCCGTGTAGACCACGAACGCCGGGGCCAGGAAGACGAGGATATGCCAACGGACGGCGCGCCGGGGCGTGGCTGTCTCCGTTTCGGCACGATCGGCTTGGCTCATGGGTTCACTTCCGGAACGGCGGGGTGGTCGATCTTACAGCACGGCCTCCGGAGAGGAAGACCACTTCTGCGCCGCAACGGGACGGGATATCCCGCAACGCTTACGCAGCGCTCGATCGTTAAGGGGGCACCTCACCCTTCCCCCGCCTGCGGGGAAAGGGTGAGGTCGAAGCCCGGGAGGGCTCGCCCTTACTGCTTCGGCTTGTACCAGCTGTCGAGACCCTTCTGGGTTTCCTCGCCGGCCTGTTCCGGCGTCATCGTGCCGTTGATGACGTTGGCCGAAACCTTCCACATTTCCAGGTCGAGGTTCGGATCGCCGCGGCCGACGATGGCGGCGCTCGGGCGAATGGTCGTTTCGCAGTTCTCGCGCCAGGACACGAATTCCTGGGCCAGTTCATCCTGCATCGTGACCGGCGTGGAGTTCAGGCTGAAGAAGCCCGGTGCGGAGTTCGCATAAAGATCCGCGAATTCCGGAGAGGCCACCCAGGAGAGGAAGGTCCTGGCGGCTTCGGCATTCTTGCTGTTGGCGTTGAGGCCGATGCCGATATCGTTGTGGTCGGAGATGTAGCACTTGTCTCCTGCCGCCTTCACCGGCGGCGGGAAGGCGCCCATCTCGAAGTCGGCCTGGCTCTTGAACGGCGCGATCTCCCACGATCCGGCCGGATAGATGGCGGCGCGGCCGAGGGTGAAGAGGTTCTGGCTGTCCGGATAGGTCTGGGCCTCGAAACCGTCGCCGAGATAATCCTTCCACTTCGCAAGCGTCGCATAGGGCTCGACCCACTGCGGATCGGTGAGCTTCTGGGTGCCGGCGATCAGCGCCTTGCGCCCCTCCTCGCCCTTCCAGTAGTTCGGGCCGATATTGTAGTAGCCCATGGTCGCCGCTTCCCACTGGTCCTTGGTGCCCATGGCGAGCGGAATGTAGTTGCCGTCTTCCTTGAACTTCTCGAGGACCGCGAAGAATTCCTCCTCGGTCTTCGGCACCTCGACGCCGGCTTCCTCGAAGGCCGCCTTGTTGTAGATGAAGCCGTGGATGACCGAGGCCATCGGCACGCAGAACGTCGTGGCGCCATCGTCGGTGGTCCAGGCGGACTTGGCGACGTCGGAGAAGTTCTCCATGCCCGCCAGGTCGTTCAACGCGGCGAGCTGCCCCTTCTCGAACATGGCGAGCGACAGGTCGAACGGTCGGCAGGTGATGAGGTCGCCGGCGGTGCCCGCTTCAAGCTTCGCGTTGACGGCGGAGTTGTATTCGGTCGGCGCCATCGGCGCGAACGTGACCTTGATGCCGGGATGCTTGGCCTCGAAGGCCGGTATGATCTTCTCCTGCCAGATCGGCAGGTCGTCATTGCGCCAGCTCTCGATGGTGAGCTGGGTTTCCTGCGACCACGCGCCGCCGGCGGATGCGAGCACCGTGCCGGTCATGAGCATGGCTGTGAGAATGCGGGTCATGATGTTCTCCCTCTTGTTCGCGCGTTCAGGCGCGTTTGTGGAACCCGGTTGTCGTCTTGAATTCGGCGAGGGCGGACCGCAGCACCTCTTGGTTTCGGGCGAGCGCCTGGCGGGCGGCGTCGGCGTCCCGCATTCCGGCCGCGAGGAGGACGGCGACCTTGACCGACCCTCCCGCACCGTCGAGCAGTCTCGCCGCCTCGTCTTCCGCCACGCCGGCGATATCGGCGACCATGCGCGCCGCGCGCACCCGCAGCTTGATGTTGTCGGGGCAAAGGTTGACCATGTGGCCGTCATGGACATGACCGAGCCTGACGGCGGCAAGCGTCGACAGCATGTTGAAGGCGATCTTCTGTGCCGTCCCGGCGCCCATCCGGGTGGAGCCCGCGATCACTTCCGGCGGAGTCTCCAGAAGGATGGCGACATCGGCATGGGCAAACAGGGCAGCGCCCGGATTGTTGGCGATGGCGACCACCTGGGCGCCGCGACGCTTCGCAGTCTCCGCGACGGCGAGCGCATAGGGGGTGGAGCCGCTCGCGGAGACGCAGACGACGCAATCGGCCGGCCCGATGATCGAAGCATCGACGCGGGCCTGGGCGACATCGTCTTCGGGCGAGCCCGCCAGGTCGCTGAGGCTTGCGACACCGCCGGCGAGCAGTACCACGATCCGGTCGTTATCGATCCCGTAGGTGCCGGGCAGTTCGAGCGCGTCCGCCATGGCCATCAGGCCGGAACTGCCCGCTCCCGCATAGACGAGCCGCCCACCCGAGCGAAGGGCGTTCGCCACGCTTTCGGCGGCAGTGTCGATCGAGGGAATTGCCGCATCGACTGCGGCAGCCGCGGCCTGCTGGCCGGACGCCAGGAGGCTCAGGATGTCGCGCGGCGACCGGGTATCAAGCCCGACGGCTTGCCCATGTCTGGCTTCGGTGGCGGTTCCGCTCATCCGTTTCTCCCTCTGCGGCAAAATGATGCCAAAAAAATACCAATTGTCCAGAAGGCAAATCGATAAATGTGCTTCGGCGGCAAATTCTGCGAGTGCGCGATGAAACGCCTAGCTTACAAAGGCCTTGAGCGTCTTAGGCTAGACCACCCAGCTTTCCCACTTGGTAATTGGTATTTTTTTGGTATCATATCCGCAGAGGTTGCACATGGACGGTTACATCATCGGCATAGACGGCGGCGGCACGAGTTGCAGGGCTGCGGTTGCGGACGCGCAGGGACGCATCCTGGGGCGCGGCCGAAGCGGTGCGTCCAACATCCTGACCGACCCCGACACCGCCCTCCGGCACATCGAGGAGGCAGCGCGGCTTGCATTCGGCGCGGCGGGGATCGCGGCCGACCTGTCGCAGGCATCCGCGCTTCTGGGCGTGGCCGGCAACAATGTCGGCGACGCCGTATCCTACGTCCAGGCTCGCCTGCCCTTCCGGCGTTCGGAGATCGTTTCCGACGGGCTGATCGCCCTTCAGGGCGCGCTGGGCGACGAGGACGGTGCCATCGGCATCGTCGGCACCGGCAGCATATTCATCCTGCGTCACGCGGGCGCTATCCACTATCTCGGCGGATGGGGTTTCCAGGTGGGGGACCTCGGAGGCGGCGCACGTCTCGGCCATGCGGCCTTGCAGGAGAGCCTTCTCGCGCATGACGGCATCCGGCCTGCCAGCGACCTTACCCGTTCGATCCTCGAGGAGTTCGCCGGCGACCCGGGCAATGTCGTGGACTTCGCCCGCGCGGCCCGGCCGGGCGATTTCGGCCGATATGCACCCGTCGTCATCCGGTTTGCCGATCAGGGCGATCCGACCGCGCTGCGGCTGATGCGGGAAGCGGTGTCGCATGTCGACGAGGCGCTCGATGCCATCATCCGGATCAACGGCGGGACGGGGCGCCTCTGCCTGCTCGGCGGGCTGGCGGAGGTATATCCCGCCTATCTGGCCGAACGGCATCGCACCCGGCTCGCGCCGCCGCTTGCCGATGCGCTGACGGGGGCCGTGGCGCTTGCCGTCAAGACGCTGGGGACGGAAACGTCATGACCGCCTCGCTCGCCTCTCTGCTCCCGCTCGACGGGCTTCCGGGATCCGGCGGCGGACCGCTCTATCTGAGGCTGCGGCAGGCGCTCGAAGAGGCAATCCAGTCGGGCAAGCTCGGCCATGGCGACGCGCTTCCCGCCGAGCGGGATCTTGCGGATTTCCTGAGCGTCAGCCGGGTCACGGTTCGCAAGGCGGTCGATGATCTCGTCCGCGACGGTCTGCTCGTGCGCCGTCAGGGTTCCGGCACCTTCGTCAAGAAGCCCGTCTCGCGCGTGCAGCAGCCGCTCTCACGGCTTACCTCCTTCACCGAGGACATGGCGCGGCGCGGACTGGACACGCGTTCGGAATGGCTGGAGCGCGGCCTGTTCCATCCGTCACCCGAGGAAATGATGATGCTCGGGCTTCCGGCCGGCACGATGGTCGCCCGCATCGGCCGGCTGCGCATCGCCAAGGACATGCCGCTGGCGATCGAGCGCGCGAGCCTGTCGACGGAATTCCTGGCCGATCCGGAATCGGTGACCACCTCGCTTTACGCGGAACTGGAAAAGAAGGGCGCCCGCCCGGTGCGCGCGATCCAGCGCATCTCGGCCTGTAACGTCAAGGAGCCGGAAGCGGGACTGCTTGCCGTGCCCGTCGGGGCCGCGGGCCTTTCGATCGAGCGCATTTCCTACCTTGCCTCCGGACGGGTGGTGGAATTCACCCGCTCGCTCTATCGCGGTGACACCTACGACTTCGTGGCCGAACTGACCCTGGGGGACTGACATGCAGACGCATATGCGGCGCGAGATCGACGAGATACC
>JAEZHO010000444.1 GCA_023416545.1 Pseudomonadota bacterium | reverse complement strand
CTGCTCGCCGCGCTCGAACGGCAGGAACATCCGCTCGATGTCGGCCTCCGGAATGCCGATCCCGGTGTCCTCGATCTCGAAGGTCGCCACCTGGCCGCGATAGGTGACGGCGAGGCTGACCTTGCCGTGGTCGGTGAACTTGATCGCGTTCGACAGGAGGTTGATCAGCACCTGCCTGAGCCGCTTCTCGTCGGTGACGACATAGTCGGGCATGGAGGAGGTGGCCCGGAACTCGAAGTCGATGCCCTTCGCCTGCGCCTGCAGGGTCAGCATGTCGACGATCTGGTCGAGGAAGGGGCGCAGCGGGATCTTGTGGCGGAAGATCTCCAGCCGTCCGGCCTCGATCTTCGAAATGTCCAGCAGGCCCTCGATCATGTCGGCCAGGTGCTCGCCGCTTCGCTTGATGGTTCTGGCGGCGTTGTGGATATAGACCGGCAGCCCCTTCTGGCGCTCCAGGAGCTGGGCATAGCCGAGGATGGCGCTGAGCGGCGTGCGCAGTTCGTGGCTCAGCCCCACCACATACTTGCTCTTGGCGACATTGGCCTGTTCGGCCACTTCCTTCGCCTTCTGCAGCTGCCGGTCGGTCTCCTCGTGGGCCTGGATCTCGTCCATCAGCAGCCGGGTATGCTTGCGCGCCTCGTCCTCTGCGAAGTTGCGGCTCTCCTGCGCCAGAACGAAGAGCCAGACGATGATGCCGGCGATGATGAAGACGATGATGAAGAGCTTCCAGAGGACGGTGGCGATCCGGTCGGGCGGCAGCGTCCTGTCGAGGCTGCTCTGGAAATAGATCAGCCAGAAGACGAGCCCGATCAGCGCCGTTACCACCGTCAGCACGGCGAGGTATCGCGCCAGGCGGCTTTCGAGGAAGGCGGAAAACCTGCCGGGCAGGAAGGCGACGGCGAAGCCGCGCAATTGCTGCATGAAGCGCGCGTCCGTCTTGCAGCTGTCGGCGCAGCGCGCGTCGAGCGAACAGCAGAGCGAGCAGATCGGCCCCGAATAGATCGGGCAGCGCGCCATGTCCTCGCTGTCGAAATGGTGCTCGCAGATGCAGCACTCGATCGCCTGGCCGCTTTTCCAGTCCACCGAGGACTGCCGCGCGATGTAGTAGCGGCCGCCGGTGGCGAACGCGAGGATGGGTGCGAGGACGAAGGCCGACAGCAGCGCCACATAGGTGTAGACGGCCGCAAGCGTCGGCCCGAACACGCCGAAATAGGCGATCAGTCCGGCAAGCGCCGAGATCACCATCGACCCGAAGCCGACCGGGTTGATGTCGTAGAGATGCGCCCGCTTGAACTCGATCGAGCGGGGCGACAGGCCGAGCGGCTTGTTGATGACGAGGTCGGCGACGATCGCCCCCATCCAGGATACGGCGAGGATGGCGTAGAGCCCCAGCGTCTGTTCCAGCGCCTTGTAGACGCCGAATTCCATCAGCAGCAGCCCGAGCATGACGTTGAACACCAGCCACACGACGCGGCCCGGATGGCTGTGGGTCAGCCGCGAGAAGAAGTTCGACCACGCGATCGAGCCGGCGTAGCTGTTGGTGACGTTGATCTTCAGCTGGCAGATGATGACGAAGATCCCGGTGAGGCCGAGCGCCAGTTCCGGCGATCCCAGCATCTGCCGGAAGACGCTCAGGTACATCTGCGTCGGGTCGGAGGCGTCCTTGAAGTCGACGCCGTGCTGGAAGGCGTAGAAGGCGAGGAACGAGCCGGCCAGGATCTTCAGCCCGCCGATGACCATCCAGCCGGGGCCCGCCACCAGCAGCGCCGCCCACCAGCGCACCCGGTTGGCATGGCTGCGGCGCGGCAGGAAGCGCAGGAAGTCGACCTGCTCGCCGATCTGCGCCACCAGCGAGAAGATGACCGCGGACGCGGCGCCGAAATGGACGAGGCTCACCTCTCCGTCCGGATGTCCCCACAGTCCCGAATATCCCGTCCACTGCTGCACCGAAGGGTGGCTCTGGGTGGCGATGAAGACGAAGGGAGCAAGCTGCAGCACCACCCAGAAGGGCTGGGTCCAGGCCTGGAAGCGGCTGATGAAGGTCACCCCGTGCGTCACGAGCGGGATGATGACGAGCGCGCTGACGATATAGCCGATTGGCAGCGGCAGCCCGGTGCAGAGCTGCAGCGCCGTCGCGATGATCGCCGCCTCGATCGCGAAGAAGATGAAGGTGAAGGTCGCGTAGATCAGCGAGGTCACCGTCGAGCCGATATAGCCGAAGCCGGCGCCGCGGGTCAGGAGGTCGATGTCGACGCCGTACTTGACCGCGTAATAGGCGATCGGCACGCCCATCAGCACGATCGTCGCGCAGGCGACGGCGATCGCCGGTATCGCGTTGGAAAAGCCGTAGTTCAGCGTGATCGCCCCGCCGATGGCCTCCAGCGCCAGGAAGGAAATCGCACCGATCGCCGTGTTTGCGATCCGCCAGGCGGAGAAGCGCCGCACCTTGTAGGCGGTGAAGCGGAGCGCGTAATCCTCCAGCGTCTGGTTCGCCACCCACTTGTTGTAGGTCCGCCGGTTCCGGGGGATTCGCTGCGCCGTGTTCAAGCCGGATGCTCCATGGAAGGGGCCCCGGCGTTTCGCACCGCAACATTGCCTCTTCCCGAAGAAGCAAAGCAAGTTGCATTCCACTTTCCCACAGGCCGTCGCTTGGGAAAATGCCGGAGCCCGGCTGCTCCGCCCGGAAATTCGACCCGTCTGTTTTTCACGTTGATAATCAATGAAATAGCAGCCTTCCCCCGGATCGATGCCTGCATGCTACGGGCAAAACGCATGGGGGCAAATACGTCAAATGCTCCATTGTTGCGTTGCATCAATCCTGTCGAACTTCCCTCAGCTGGCGGCTGATCGACCAGCGCAGGTTCAAAAACAAGCGAGATGTGAGGGTTTGCTATGAGGGATGATGTACCGGGAAATACCCCGTCCGTGCGCCGCCGGACGCTGCTGGCTGGCATTGCCAGCCTGTCCGTGCTTGCGATGATGGGCCAGCCGCTCATGGCTGCCGACTATCCGACCGCCACCGTCAACACCACGGGCCTCGCGGTCACCGACGACACCGTCAAGGTCGGCATCCTGCATTCCGTCACCGGCACCATGGCCATCAGCGAGACCGGCTCGGTCCAGGCGGAGAAGCTCGCCATCGAGCAGATCAACGCCTCAGGCGGCGTTCTCGGACGCAAGATCGAGTTCATCCAGGAAGACGGCGCCTCCGACTGGCCGACCTTCGCCGAGAAGGCGAAGAAGCTCCTCGTGCAGGACAAGGCCGCCGCCGTGTTCGGCTGCTGGACGTCGGCATCGCGCAAGGCCGTCCTGCCGGTCTTCGAGCAGTATAACGGCATGCTCTACTACCCGACCTTCTACGAAGGCCTGGAGGAGAGCCCGAACGTCATCTACACCGGCCAGGAAGCCACGCAGCAGAACCTCGCCGGCATCGACTGGGTCGTGAAGGAGAAGGGCGCCAAGAGCTTCTACCTCCTCGGTTCCGACTACATCTGGCCGCGCACCTCCAACAAGATCGCCCGCAAGCACATCGAGAAGCTCGGTCTCGAGGTCGTCGGCGAGGAGTACTATCCGCTCGGCCACACGCAGTTCAACTCGGTGATCAACAAGATCAAGCTGAAGAAGCCGGACGTCATCTACGCGATCGTCGTCGGCGGCTCCAACGTCGCCTTCTACAAGCAGCTGAAGGCCGCCGGCATCGACGTCGCCAAGGAAAAGCCGCTGCTCCTCACCATCTCGGTGACGGAGGACGAGATCCTCGGGATCGGCGGCGAGAACATGGCCGGCGCCTACGCGATGATGAAGTACTTCCAGAGCCTCGACAACGAGAACAACAAGGCGTTCGTCGATGCGTTCAAGAAGATGTGGGGCGACAATATCGTCATCGGCGACGTCACCCAGGCCGCCTATCTCGGCCCCTGGCTGTGGAAGGCCGCGGTCGAAAAGGCAGGCTCCTTCGACATCGACAAGGTCAGGGCCGCTTCCCCCGGCATCGAGCTGACCACGGCGCCTGAAGGCTACGTGAAGATCCACGAGAACCATCACCTCTGGTCCAAGGCCCGCGTCGGCCGGGCCAAGGCGGACGGCCAGTACGAGATGGTCTACGAGACCAACGACCTGATGGAGCCCAATCCGTTCCCCGAAGGCTACCAGTAAGCCTCGACTGCGCCGCCCGGACCTGTCGCGGGCGGCGCCTTTCCATCCCGTTCTTCCTGCACCCGCTTGCTCTCTTCGCGAGGCCACGATGATTGGCGACTACACCCTTGGCGAATTCACCTCGATCCTTGCGATGCAAGGCTTTGCAGGTCTCATCCTCTTCTCGGTCTTCGTGCTGATGGCGCTTGGCCTTGCTATCATCTTCGGCCAGATGGGCGTCATCAACATGGCGCACGGCGAGTTCATGATCCTCGGCGCCTACGTGACCTACATCTGCTCGCACCTTGTCACTGAATACGTGCCGGCGCTCTTCCCCGTCTACTTCTTCATCGCCATGGGCTTCGCCTTCGTGGCTGCCTTCGCGCTCGGCGTGCTGGTGGAATGGGGGATGATCCGCTTCCTCTACCGCAGGCCGCTCGATACCCTGCTCGCGACCTGGGGTCTCTCCCTGGTCCTCCAGCAGGTCTACCGTTCGGTGTTCGGCGCCCGCGAGGTCGGCGTCACGCTGCCGGACTGGATGATGGGCTCGATCGCGCTGACCGACATGATCGAGATCCCGATCAACGGCCTCTTCGTGATGGCGCTGACGCTCATCGTCTCCTTCGCGGTCTACTTCATCCTGTTCCGCTCCG